>CAZDNN010000627.1:0-3798 GCA_964506385.1 uncultured Planctomycetota bacterium | reverse complement strand
GAAGTGTGGGCCCGCCGCCGCAGGCGATTGGCACGCCTTCTTGCACGCTGTCTTTCTCTCAGAGGGCGAGCAATACTGTTCGGCACGGTTCTTGCCGTTGGCATCGTGGTCGTGTGGTGGGCGGCGTGCGGGAGGCGGGAGCGGCTGGCGTTACAACCCATGACAAGACCATGACATTCTTTTACTTGTACTTTCCGGCGGCTTCGTTCATAATGGCGGCATGACGATCCCACGCCGCAAGAAGCCCGGTCCGAAGCGCAAGCCGACGCTGCGGTCCAAGGACATCGGTGGGGCGAAGCAGCTTCTCGGAGGCTCGCAACGTCTTCGACCCCTCGCTGCTCATCACCCTGTGGACGGGCCGCAAGCCGACCAAGCGCACCTGCGAGATGCTCTGCCTGTACTTCCTGGGGTGGGCTGAGGCCGACGAAGTCGAAGCCCATCTCGCCAAGCTCGACGCAGCGGAGCACTGAGCCGGCCGACGGGCATCCCGCACCTCGGCTTGGAGGGGGGCTTTTTTCGCCATCGGCGGGCCATTTGGCCGCAACGCATGGACACTTCGATGCTTACAGCGATTTGGGCTGAAAAGCCGCGATCGCGGCCAGCCCATTCGGGCAACACGCCCTGCAGGCCTGGCCCCGGGTTGGGCTGCCGTGTGAGGGCGGTCGCGACGGCGCGGATCTGCCACACCGGCTGCCGGCTGGCAGCCGGTGTGGGGGAGATCCGGGATCACAGCTCGACGCGGCGCAGCCGCAGGGCGTTGCCGATGACGGAGACGGAGCTGAAGCTCATGGCCGCCGCGGCGATCATGGGGCTGAGCAGGATGCCGAAGACGGGGTAGAGGATGCCCGCCGCGACGGGGATGCCGACCGAGTTGTAGGCGAAGGCAAAGAACAGGTTCTGCTTGATGTTTCGGAGCGTGGCGCGGCTGAGCCGCCTGGCCCGCACGAGGCCGCGCAGGTCGCCCTTGACGAGGGTCACGCCGGCGCTCTCCATGGCGATGTCGGTGCCTGTGCCCATGGCGATGCCGACGTGGGCCTGCGCGAGGGCGGGTGCATCGTTCACCCCGTCGCCGGCCATGGCGACCACCCGGCCGTCGGCCTGAAGCCTCCGGACGTGCTCGGCTTTCTGGTCGGGGAGTACCTCGGCCCGCACCTCGTCGATCCCAAGCCTGCCGGCGACGGCTCTGGCAGTCGTCTCGTTGTCGCCGGTGATCATGACGATGCGGATGCCCTCGTCGTGGAGCTGGCGGATGGCCTCGGGCGTGCTGTCCTTGATCGGGTCGGCCACGCCGAGCAGGCCGGCCGGCTGGCCGTCCACCGCCACGAACATGACGGTCTGGCCGTCGCTCCGCATCCGTTCGGCCTCGTCGGCGAGCTCGGCGGGCTCGATGCCGAGGTCGCCGAGCAGGGCCTGATTGCCGAGAGCCACGCTCCGCCCCTCCACCCTGCCGGTGACGCCCTTGCCCGTCACCGCCTCGAAGTCCCCGGCGTCCGTCAGTTCGACGCCGCGGTCCTCGGCGCCGCCCACGATCGCAGCGGCCAGAGGGTGCTCGCTCCCGCGCTCGAGGCTGGCGGCGAGACGGAGCAGGGTCGGCTCGTCCACGTCGCCCGCCGTCCTCACCGCCGCGAGGCGGGGCTGCCCCTCGGTCAGCGTCCCTGTCTTGTCCACCACCAGGGCATCAACCTGGCGCATCACCTCGATGGCCTCGGCATTCTTGAAGAGCACGCCCATGGTGGCCCCCTTGCCGGTCGCGACCATGATGGACACGGGCGTCGCGAGGCCGAGGGCGCAGGGGCAGGCGATGATGAGCACGGCCACGGCGTTGACAAGGGCGTGCGCCATGCGCGGCTCGGGGCCGGCCAGCGCCCACACGATGAAGGTCACGACCGCGACGCCCACCACGGTCGGCACGAAGTAGCCGGCCACGACGTCGGCCAGCTTCTGGATCGGCGCCCGGCTACGCTGGGCCTCAGCGACCATCTGCACGATCTGGGCGAGAAGCGTCTCCGAGCCGACCCGCTCGGCCTTCATCACGAGCGAGCCGTTGCCGTTCACCGTGCCGCCGATCAGCGCGTCGTCGGCCGTCTTCTCCACCGGCACTGGCTCGCCCGTAACCATCGACTCGTCTACCGAGCTCCTCCCCTCGACCACGACACCGTCCACGGGCACCTTCTCGCCCGGGCGGACACGGAGCCGGTCGCCTGGCTTCACCTGGTCGAGCGGGACGTCCTCCTCGGTGCCGTCGTCGCGGAGGATGCGCGCGGTCTTCGGCGCGAGGCCGAGCAGCGCCTTGATGGCCTCGCCGGTGCGGCTGCGCGCCTTGAGCTCGAGCACCTGCCCCAGCAACACCAGTGTGACGATCACCGCCGATGCCTCGAAATACACCCCCACCGTGCCACCTTCGCCCAGGAACGACGCGGGGAACAGCCCAGGGAACAGCGTGGCCACCACGCTATACCCGTAGGCCACGCTCACCCCCAGCCCGATGAGCGTGAACATGTTCAGGCTGCGGTTCACGACCGACTGCACGCCGCGCCGCAGGAACGGCCACCCACACCACACCACCACAGGCGTCGCGAGCAGCAACTGCACCCACCCCAGCACCCGCTCCGAGCCCAGCCACGCGAACGACACCCCGGGCACCATGTGCCCCATGGCCAGCACGAACACCGGGGCAGTGAATACCAGGCTCACCCAGAAGCGACGGCGCATGTCTCGCAGCTCGGCGTTCTCCTCCTCCTGCTCGGGGGGCGCGCCGGCCGGCTCGAGGGCCATCCCACACTTCGGGCAGCTCCCCGGACCATCCTGCCGCACTTCGGGGTGCATGGGACACGTGTAGACCGTGCCTGGCTGTCCCTCCTCCGGCTCGTCCTGGCCGCCGTCGAGGTACTCGTCGGGATTCGTCTTGAACGCCGCCAGGCAGTGCTGGGAGCAGAAGGCGTATCGCGTGCCCTGGTGCGACAGTCGGAGCGGCCCATCGGGGTCCACGTCCATGCCGCATACGGGGTCCTTCGCGGCCATGGCACCGGGCGACCCGCGTTGCGCGTCGCCTTCCTCGTCCGTAGTCGGCTCGGGATGCATAGCCGTCTCCTCCGCCGCAGTGCAATGTCGCGTGGTGCCTCGGGGGGTGTCCCCGGCTGGAGATGAGCACCCCTCATGTACCACTGTACCTGCGACCCGGGATTGGGTCAAGGCGGGCCTGCTCCGCTTCCCGGCGTCTGTCCTTCGTGCGGGAGGGGGTCAGGGAAGCGCCGGCCAACCGCCATGGAGTGGCGGATGCAAGAGCCGTACGGTGAAGGCCCGGCGAGCCACACCGGCCCCGTCCTGACAGGGGGAAGGCCCGTGGCCGACGCTCCCTCCTCCTGGCTGCCGAGGCCGGTCTCTCGCACCCGTCCACCCGTCATGCAGTCTCGCTCCCCTTGCCCCGAGCCTTCTCCGCCCATGGAGCGGCGGGCCCAGACTTCCCTGAAGTGTTACGCGAATGGCAGTGTGGAGTAGCGCAAGTGGACGGGTGGATGATTGGATGGTTGGATGAATGGATGAATAGAACGGAGGGACGAGGAGGCCGATCGTCACGAGGCCCGACTTCTCCCTTCCATCCATCCACCCATCCACTCAACCAATCGAGCAGCGCCGCGAAGCGGGCAGTCTACACCTGTGAGTAGGGCGTCGGCTTCAGGATGATGTTGGTGATGTGGGAAACGGTGTCCTTGTATATCGCCATGCGCGAGAGCTTCTTCCACTCGGGGTGGGCGATGAACTTGCCCCAGGCGGCCTTCTGCGCGGCCTCGTCGTCGA
>CAZDNN010000626.1:0-3799 GCA_964506385.1 uncultured Planctomycetota bacterium | reverse complement strand
CGGGTCGCGGCCGCACCTCGAAGCGCGTGTGCCCGAGGCCCCGTCCGCCCTTCGCAACGTCGATGCCGATCCAGGCCTCGAACCACTCGTAGCGCCCGTCGAGGCGATAGCAGATGCGGCTGTCGGCGTGGACGCCCAGCCCACGCTTGAAGCGACGCTCGCCGACCTGGAGCGGCCCGCCGCTGTGCCCCTCGTTGAGGCGCAGGTGGCCGTAGCTGCGCCAGAAGCTCGCGGGCCTCAGCGCGTCGAGCCACGCGACCGAGCCGTCCTTCGCGACTAGCCTCGCCTCACCCCAGTCGCTGTAGCAGTGATGGTTGTTCGGCACACCCGTCGCGACGAGCCACAGCTCCCGCCAGCCGGCCACCCGCACGCGGACGTGCCGCGCCGCGTCGCGGCCCCGCATGACCGGGCTGACAAATGGCTCCGCGCCGTGCCCCTCCTCGCGGCGCTCGCGCATCATGGCCTGCCGCGAGGCAAGCATCGTCTCCTGCCACGTCGCCTTGCGGACGTACTGCCCCGGCTCGGCGGCCAGGAGGACGCCGCCCGCGAGGAGGCAGGCCGCAATGAGTGTCGCTGCTCTCACACACAAGCTCCCATGCCGTCCGCCTTTGTACACCGGTACCGCCCCTCCGTGCAATTGACACTCGCGGCAGGACCGGGCATGATGCTCGGAGAGAAGGAGCGACCCATGCGATCCGCGAAGTGGCACCTGATCTCTCTGGCCGTGCTGTGCCTTGCCACGCCGCTGGCGCTGGGAGGTGCGCCGGGCAAGAAGGCGAAGCCGGAGCCGCCGCTGCCTGCCTTGAGCAAGGCGCTGTGGATTTGGGACACTAAGGCGGCCATGCGCGAGGGGACCTTCGGCGTCTACTTCCGCAAGACATTCGACCTGGCGGCGAAGCCGACGAGCGCCGTCGTCCTGGTCACGGCGGACAACGGCTACGACCTCCTGGCCAACGGCTCGCTGGTCGGCGGCGACGCGGGCTACGACGCGGTCTACTGGCAGTCGGTTGAGAAGTTCGAGATCGCGGACCTGCTCGACAAGGGAAAAAACGCCCTGTGCATCAAGGGCCAGAACATGGGCGGCCCGGCCGGCCTGCTCCTGGCCGCGCGCATCGAGACCGCCGACGGGAAGACCGTCGAGATCCTCTCCGACAAGAGCTGGCGCTACTGGCGACTGCCCCAGACAGGATGGTCTCGGCCCGAGCACGACGACAGCCAGTGGAAGCCCGTCGCGGTGCTGGGCGCCAACGGCGTCGGCGTGTGGAAGACGCTGACCTACCCCGGCCCGACATCGCCCGGCCCGAGAGCCGGCGGTGCGCCCCAGGGACGCTTCGTGGAGGGTGGCCCTGACTTCGAGTGGCCGGCAGGCGTCGTCTTCCTGCGCGGGCGGGTGCGGGAGAGCACGACGGGCGGCCCGCAGTCGATCTGGCGCATCCGCGGCTCCCGCGCCTACCTCGAGCACGACGCGCCCGCCCCGGCCGCCCTCGGCCGCGAGCTCTACGCTCTCGTCCCCGCGAAGCCGGATGCCAAGCCCCGCCTGCTCGCCACCGCGGGGGGCGGCGTCATCGGCTCGCCCGCCGTGTCCTTCGACGGCAAGACCGTCTACTTCACCATGGCCCCCGAGGGCCAGAGCTTTCTCCACATCTACCGCATCGAGGCCGACGGCTCCGGCCTCACGGAGTTGACCCGGGGGCCGTTCCAGGACTACGATCCCTGCCCGCTGCCCGACGGCCGCGTGGTCTTCAGCTCGACCCGCATCGGCAGCCGCGAGGAGTACCACGGCAACCCGGCCTCCTCGCTCTTCGTGATGGACCCCGACGGCAGCCACATCGAGCCGCTGACCTATCACATCGTGGCGGACCGCGAGCCGAAGGTCGCCGCGGACGGCTCGCTTGTGTTCGTCCGCAGCGACAACTTCCTCGAGCGGGCGAAGGTGGAGACCCAGATCCACCACATCCGTCCCGACGGCACGGGCGGCACGGTGGTGCTCGGCGGCGATCGCGGGCTCATCGGCTACGACCGCCCGAGAGGGGCCGAGGAGAACTCGCGGTGGCTGCGCAGCTACGGCTTCGGCAGCCCCGCGCCGCTGCCCGACGGGCGGGTGGCGGCCCTCTCGTCGTTCGGGCTCGTCGTCTCCGGCGCCGTGGGCGGAGGCCAGACGCCTGTCGAGCGGGTGCCCGCCGCCGTCCCGGTCTTCGACATCTCGCCAATGCCCGACGGGCGCCTGCTGTGCACGGCCAGTGGCCACGGCTCGCTCGCCGTGCTGGACGTCAACACAGGGGACGTCACGCGGCTCTACTCGGCGGACACCTATGATCTGCACTCGGTGGCCTACCTCGGCCCGCGCCCCGCGCCGCCCATCATCGCGTCCCACATCCGCGCCTCGGCGGCGCGCCGGCCCGACAAGACCGGCTTCCTCCTCTGCCAGAGCGTGTACTACACGAAGCAGACCGAGGCCGACATGAGCCGCGTGCGCGCGATCCGCATCTACGAGGGCCGCCCGCTCGCCATCCGCTCCGCACGCCATCCCTACAACCACATCGGGGTGGAGGGCGTTGACTTGGGCAGCGCGCCCGTCGCACCCGACGGCTCCTTCTACGTCGAGGTCCCTGCCGACCGCGCGCTCGCCATGCAGGCCGTGGACGCCGAGGGCCGCCCCGTGGTCAACGAGATCTCGTGGATCTACGTGCGGCCCGGCGAGCAGCGCACCTGCATCGGCTGCCACAGCCAACGCCCCAGCACGCCCTCGATGGCCGTAGATGCCCTGGCCTCGCGCTTCCCGCCGCTCAAGCTCCTCGGCCAGGGCAAGCCCCACCGCTTCCGCGCCAACAACGCGGCGAACGGCGGAGTGCTCAACCTCCAGCTCGACCGCTTCCGTGAAGTCGGCGCCATCAACCTCTATCCCTCCAGGCTGGTACGCAGCGGTCCGCTGTCTCCGGCGCTCCCACCCGGCCGCCACGCCGACGTCCAGGCGCTCTGCCGCCAGCTCAGGAAGCCCGGCAACGAAGACGCCCGGGTCGCCGCGGCGCGGCGCCTCGCCATCTTCCGCGACAGGGGAGCTGTCCCTGCGCTGGTCGCGGCGCTCCAGGACACCAGTGTCGAGGTGCGGGTCGAGGCCGCCCTCGCCCTGGCCGCCTGCGGCAACCGCCAGGCCGTGGAGGGCCTGGTCAAGGCCCTGACGGACGAGCAGCCGCACGTCGCCCAGGCCGCCCACGTCGCCCTCGAGCACCTGACGGGACACTCCCCCGCCTTCAACGCCTTCGTCGCCGACGGCCGCCCGGCGGGCGCACGGGCGTGGCGGGCCTGGATCAAGCAGAACGACTGGCCCGCCATCGAGGCCGCCCTCGTCGCGAAGCTCGCGGCGGAGGATCCGACGGTCGTCCAGCAGGCCATCGAGGAGTACCGGTCGAGGCGGTCGCACGGTGCGGAGCTGATCGCCATGATCAAGCCGAGGGTCCAGGCCATGGGAAGGCGCGTCGGGTGCGTGCCCGCCGCCGCCCGGCTCGCCGACCCGGAACGGGAATTTCCCCTCTTGATTTTTCTCGCCGAATGTGGGCTTTCCTTGGAAGAGATAACCGATTCCATCGCTGACACAGTTCGGACATTCGGCCGGGCGCTGGTGGTGGTCTCGGAGGGGCTTAAGCTCGGGGAGCTGGGGGAGCGGCGCGATGCCTTCGGCCACGCGGCCTTCTCCTCCTCCCGGACCACGGCCGCCCAGGTGTTGGTGAACCACCTGAACGACGTGGGCCTCCCCGCCCGTGGCCTCGCCCGGGGCCAGGTACCGGGGACCGAACAGCGG
>CAZDNN010000625.1:0-3800 GCA_964506385.1 uncultured Planctomycetota bacterium | reverse complement strand
TCTGCCTCGCCCTCACCTCTCGGACGTGTCAAAAAGCGTGCCAATCGCCTGCGGCCGCTCGCCGGCACTTCAGCCGGCTGAGTAGTTACCATGATTGTAGCCTCTCGGCGGCGGACTCGCAATAGCGCAGTCGCCCTGGAGTCTGTCCCCGGATCTTGGGGTTTCCTCAGGCGGCGAGTCTCCGGATGTGTTTCCAGAGCTCGTCGAAGCCCCAGAAGCGGTCCCACTCGCCGCCGGCGGTCAGGCAACGGAGCTGGACCATGGCCTGCGCATTGGCCTCGGTCCATTTCATGGTTGCCGTGCGCTTCATCCGCAGCCCGACGATGTGGCGACAGGAGCTCTCCACCACGCCAGAGCCGATCGGGTAGCCCTTGGCACGATACGCGTCGTAACGCATGCGGGAGCAATACTGTTCGGCACGGTATTCGCAGTGTGTCGCCGGCGGCGGGCGCTCAGCCTTCGGCGGGCGCGGGGGCTGCGCCTGGGGCGGGGGCGGTGCGGGCCTCTTCGGCTTCCTGGAGGGCGGGCATGACTTTGTTGGCGAAGAAGGTCTCGAAGATGGCGATGAAGAGGACGATGTAGAGGAGGATGTTGCGGAGGGGGATGCCCTCGCGCATGCGCTCGATGATGGCGGCGAGCTGGCTGGCGGAGGTGGCGATGTAGAGCTTGCGTCCCTTGAGCAGCGTCTCGAGCTCGCCTTTCGATGCCTTGGCGAGGTCGCTCTCCAGGGGGTTGATGTTGACGGCGAAGGCGCTCTCGGCTTTGGCTTTGGCGGCCTCGGGGTCCTGGCCGTCGGTCCTGGCGGCGGGGTCGAGGACGACGTAGGAGTAGGCGCCGGCCTTGTCGGTCTGCTCGAAGCTGGCGCGGGTGGCGCCGCCGGAGGGCTCGGCTCGGAGCTCGATGACCTCGCCGTCGGGGTCGCGGACCTGGAGGGTGACGGCGTGGTTGATGTCGCGGAGGCTGATGGCGACGGGACGGCCGACGAGGTGGGTGCTCTCGACTTCCTCGCGCTCGGTGAGGTAGTAGACGAGGCGGTGGACGAGTGGGAGGAAGAAGCGGCTGGCCGCGAGGTTGCTCCAGTCGGGGTCGGTGCAGGTGGCGAATAGGAGGACGCGGCCCTCGTGGAAGTGGTTTTCGAGCAGGAAGGGGTTTCCGTCGGACATGGCGATGAGGATGCGTGTGGGGGAGGTTTCGGGGACGACGACGGGCGCGTGGTTCCAGACCTTGACGGTCTGTGGGAGGCGGTATCCCTTGAAGATGCGTAGTGCGGGGTGGTCGTAGTCGAGGTTGATGAGTGTGCGGAACTCCTTGCGGTCCACGACGCCGACGGCGGGCTCGACGACGGTGGCGGGCAGGAGCGCCTCGGTGGGCTCCTCGGCGTTGAGCAGGGCGTTGAGGTCGTTGGGGCGGACGCTTGGGCCGAGGAAGATCATGAGGCGGCCGCCGCGTCGGACGTAGCGGCGGAGGACGGCGATCTGGCTGCGGCGCAGGGGGCCGGGGTCCACGAGGATGGCGACCTTGTGCCGGGTCAGCAGGTCGTGGGTGATCTGGTCGAGGGGCACTGTGGTGGTCTGGACGAGGGAGTGGGTCTGGTCGGCGTCCTCGGCGAAGGGGTCGAGGGCTTTGGCGATGAAGAAGGCGGGGTCGAGCTGGGGGATGCCGGGGACCTCGGTGCGGAGGAGGACTGCGGGGATGTAGTCCTGGACCTGGAGGCAGAAGTCGCGTCGGTTGTCCACGGCGAGGGAGTCGTCGTCGATCTGGACCCATCCGCTGTGGATGCCTGCTTCGGCGAAGACGTGGTTGAACGAGGCGGTGGCGGTGAGCTGTGGGGGGATTTCGAGCTGCTGGTTGGCCTGCTTGGCGCGATCGACATAGAGGACGGCGTTGACGGCGATGGTGCGGGCGGTGTAGTTGCGGACTTTGGCCTGGATGGTGACGGGCTGTCCGCGGACGCGGGCGCCGCCGCGGACGATTAGCTCGGTGACGGCGTGGTTGTGGGCGTCCTCGCGGCCGCAGTCGAGGACCACGAGATTGGGCTCGACGCGGCTGGCCTTGGCCGCCTGCTGGCCAGGCGGCTCGGGCCAGGCGTTGCGCTGGAGGTCGGTGACGACGTAGAGCTCCTGGGTCGCCGCCTTCTCCTCGGCGAGGATGCTGTACGCGCGGCCGACGGCAGCGGTCATGTCGGCGCGGGCCTGGGAGAGGGGTGCTTTGAGGATCTCGCGACGCAGCTTCTCGCGGTCATCGGTGAGGATCGGCGGCGGGTGCCCGTGGGGCGGGCAGGCGAGCAGGAGCGCCGCCTGCGCGCCGTCGGGCAGATGGTCTATGACGGCGTCGGCCAGCGTCTTCGCCGTCGCGAAGCGCGCCGTCCGCTCGTGGGTTGTGCCCATCGAATAGGAATTGTCCAGCAGGATCACCGCCTTGAGATCGCGCCCGCCGGACCCCCTCGCGAAGAACGGCTGCGCCAGCGCAAACGCCAGCAGCACCAGCAGCGCGATGCGCAGCAGCAGGAGCAGCAGGTCCTGGATCCGCTGCCGCCGCGACGTCCGCTCGTTCGACATCTTCAGGAAGCGGATGGTCGGGAAGAGCACCCGCTGCGCGCGCCTCCGATGCACCATGTGGAGGATTATGGGTATGCCTGCGGCGATGGTGCCCAGGAGGTAGAGGGGCGTGAGGAACGGCATCGGCGTGGTTCTCTACCATATCGGGGCGTCAGCGCCCCTTTGGGGTCCCGTTCTGGTCCTCGGTGTCCTCTCTTCTTCTCCCCGTCGGGCGCGATCAGGACAGGTGTTTGCGCTTGGCGAGATAGGACGAGAGCATGAAGTCGTAGGGCACTGAGGTATCGGTCTGGACGTACTCGACCCTGCTGGCCGAGCAGTCGCGGCGGTAATCGTCGATGAACCGCTGGATTTCCTTCTGGTACTCCTCGCGCACGTAGCGCGGGTCCACCTGGATCTCCTCGTTCGTCTCCATGTCTACGAAGTCGGAGAGCTTGCGGAACGGGAAGTCGAGCTCCCAGCGGTCGAAGATGTGAAAGAGGATGACCTCGTGCTTCTTGAAGCGGAAGTGTCGGAGGCCGCGGATCACCTCGCGCGGGTCGTCATAGAGGTCGGAGATGATGATCAGCAGGCCGCGGCGGCGGATGAACTCCGCGAGATCGTGGAACGTCTTCGACACGTTCGTCGGCACGCCTGTCCCGACCTTGATCTGCTCGAGCTGGCGCAGCGTCAGGCTCAGGTGGGTCGGCGTCGCCCGCGGCGGGATATAGTGGCGAATCTGGTCGTCGAAGCACACCAGCCCCACCGAGTCCTGCTGGCGGATCATCAGGTAGCTCAGGCACGCGGCCAGGTAGCAGCCGTACTCGAGCTTCGTCAGCGCGTTCTCGTCGTGGGTATAGGTCATCGAGCTCGAAACATCGAGCAGGATGTGGGCCTTGAGGTTCGTCTCCTCCTCGTACTGCTTGACGTAGAACGAGTCGGTGCGGCCGAACACCTGCCAGTCGATGTCCTTGATGTTATCGCCCTGGACGTACTCGCGGTGCTCGGCGAACTCGACGCTGAAGCCCCGGAACGGGCTGCGGTGGAGCCCCGAGATGAAGCCCTCGACCACTGACCGCGCGATGAGGTTCATCCGCGCGACCTTCGCCAGCGCCTCAGGCTGGATATAGCGATAGCCGCGACGTTGTTGCGGTGCAGCCAAGCCCTCGATCTCCTTCCGCGGCGCAGTCTAGCAAAAGGCGGCGCGGGAGTCAAACCGGGCGACCGGGCTCGCACATCGCGTAACTCTCATCGGCGGACAGGCTT
>CAZDNN010000624.1:0-3803 GCA_964506385.1 uncultured Planctomycetota bacterium | reverse complement strand
CTCTTGCTCGTGCTCGTTCTCTCTTCTCCCAACGAAGGATACGGATCGAGCACGAGGCACGAGCCCGAACGACGAGTTGGAGAGCCATCTTGAAGCGTCGCGTCTCCCGCCGCACCTTCCTCGCCGCCGCGGCGAGCGTTCCCTATGTCCTGACCTCCCAGGCGCTCGGCGCGGGCACGCACCCGCCGGCAAGCGACCGGGTGGCAGTGGGGCACATCGGCATCGAGTGGATGGGCGGCATCCACCTGAGCTACTACCCCAGCGTCAAGGAGGCCCGCTCCGTCGCGGCCTGCGACTGCGACAGCCGCTTCCTCGAAGCCGCGGCGAAGCGGATCGAGGGCACCAGCGGCGGCAGGTGCAAGCGCTACAGCGACTTCCGCCGCCTGCTCGACGACCCGGACGTGGACGCCGTGCTCATCGCCGTGCCTGACCACTGGCACGCCATCATGAGCATTCTCGCCGCGCAGGCTGGCAAGGACATCTACTGCGAGAAGCCCATGTCCCTGACCATCCGCGAGGCCAGGGCAATGGTCAACGCCGTCCGCCGCTATGACCGCGTCTTCCAGACCGGCAGCCAGCAGCGCGCCTCCGCCAACTTCCGCCACGCCTGCGAGCTTGTCCGCAACGGCTATATCGGGAAGGTCCGGCACGTCACCGTCAACGTCGGCGGACCCTCCGGACCCTGCTACCTGCCGCCCGAGCCCACGCCGTCCTACATCGACTGGAACATGTGGATCGGCCCCGCCCCGTGGCGGCCCTTCTCCAGCAAGATCCACTCGCGACACTGGCGGCCCTACCGCGACTACGCCGGCGGCGGCATGACCGACTGGGGCGCCCACCACTTCGACATCGCCCAGTGGGGCCTCGGGATGGACCACAGCGGCCCCGTCGAAATCCACCCGCCCGACGGCAAGACCTACGAGCACCTGACCTACAGGTACGCCAACGGCGTCACCATGGTCCGCGCGAGCTGCAACGGCGTGCTCTTCGAGGGCTCCGACGGCAAGGTGGAGGTCAACCGCGGCCACCTGCGCACCGAGCCCGCCGAGCTGCGAAGCCTCGCCCTCAAGCCCAACGACATCCGCCTGCACCAGGCGCCCGAGGGCTCCTGGCGCGGCAACACCCGCGACTGGCTGGCCTGCATCCGCAGCCGCGAGCGGCCGCTGTGCGACGTCGAGATCGGCTGCCGATCTGTCACGGTCTGCCACCTGGGCAACATCGCCCTGTGGCTCAACCGCCCGATCCGCTGGGACCCCGTGAAGGAAGAGATCATCGGCGACGAGGAGGCCACCCGCTGGCTCGACCGCCCGAAACGGGCGCCCTGGCATCTTTGAGGGAGACCACGTGTCTTCCATCATTCGACATTCGACATTCCGCAACAGGAGAGCCTGATGAAGCTGTGCAGGGCCGTCGGCTTGACCCTGGCGTTCGCCGCCTGCCATCTCTGCCTCGCCGGCGAGCCACCGACCCTCAACGAAGTGGTCGCCGAGCTTACCGGCAAAGCCCCCATGAGCCGGCGGACGAAGGACAACCTGAGAGCAACCCACAGCACCGTGCTTGGCATGCTGATGCCGAAACTGGCCGGCGACGACCTCAACGCACGCGAGCAGGCGCAGGAGACGTGGAAGGCCATCTGCTGGCACGCCGCCCGACCCGGCGCCGACGCCGAGCGCACGGCCAATGCCCAGGCCATGGTCGCACGCCTCAAGCCCGACACCCCGCGTCCCGCGCTGCTCTTCCTGCTCCGACAGATCGAGACCGCGGGACGGGAGGAGTCTGTCCATGCACTCGCCACCCTCCTGGAAGCCGACGATGCGCTCGTCCGCGAGCGCGCCCGCATCACCCTTCAGCGCAACAGCTCCTCCGACGCGGCCGACGTGCTTCGCCGCGCGCTCCGCAAGGCCACGGACCCAGCCTGGAAGGTCGCCCTGGCCTCCGCCCTCGGCGCCCGCGGCGACAAGGGCGCGCTGCGCGACCTCATGGCGCTCGCGACGAGCCGCGACGAAGCGATCCGCCTGGCGGGCGCCGAGGCTCTGGCGAGCATCGGCGACGGCGCCGCCGAGCAGGCCATCGCCAGGGCCACGACGATCGACGGCTCGGACAGGACCTGGCACGCTACCTGCCGCGCCTACCTCTGGCTGGCCGACCAGATCTGCGCGCAGGGCGAGAAGGCGCGGGCGCTGGGCATGTACCGCAAGTTCCTCAAGGCATCGGGGCACCTGCGCTGTGCGGCGGTTATCGGCCTCGGACGGGCCGGGGGCGCCGACGAGATCCCAGCGATCTTCGAGGCCCTGGAGGACCGTGACCCCGAGGTCCGCGGCGCGGCCCGCGCCGCTCTCGAGCTCCTGCCCGTCGAGGCAGTCCGGCAGGCCGTCGCCCAGCGGGCCAGAACGGCGGAGCCGGCAATGCTCGTGCAGCTCCTGACGATCCTCTCCGCGCGCGGCGGGGCAGCGGAGCTGACGACCTTCGTCGGCGCGGCCAGCCACCCCAGCGAGGACGTGCGTGTCGCCGCCATCGAGGGCATGGGCAGGCTCGGCGGTGCCGATGCCGTACCCGTCCTACTCGCAGCACTCACGAAGGCGAGTGGCAGAGAGCGCGAGGCCGTCCGCAGCGCCATCGGCAGCATCCAGGGCGAGGGCGCGACCCGCGCGATCGTGGCGGCCATGGCCGACGCCGACCCTGGCCTCCGCGTCGAGCTGATCCAGCTTCTCGCCGACCGCAGGGCGACGCGCGCCACCCCCACGCTCCTCAATCTCGCCGCGGACAAGGATGCGAAGGTCCGCGACGCGGCGCTCAAGGCCCTCGGCGTGCTCGCCGACGCAACCGCGCTGCCCACCCTCGTCAAGCAGCTCGTCACTGCCGGGGACGAGGCGGGCCGCAAAGCCGCCGAGAAGGCCGTCGTCGCGGTCTGCAACCGCATCGAAGACGAGACGGAACGGGCGCAGCCCGTCGTCGCGGCGCTGGCGACGGCGAAGGACCAGGCGGCTCGCGTGGCGCTGGTGGACGTGCTCGGGCGGATCGGCGGCGGCGAGGCCCTCGACGCCCTGCGCGCCGCCAGCAAGGACCCCGACGAGAAGGTGCAGGACGCCGCCATCCGGGCGATGGCCGAGTGGCGGAACGCCAGGGTCGCCGCCGACCTCCTGCGGGTCGCCGCCGAGGGCAAGACCCTCGTCCACCGCGTCCTCGCCCTGCGCGGCTACGTCCGCGTCCTCGGCCTGCCGACCGACCGCCCGGCGTCCGAGACGCTGAAGATGTATGGGGACGCCCTCGGGGTCGCCGAGCGCCCCGACGAGAAGCGGCTGGTGATCTCAGGGATCGCGAGCGTGCCCGACGCCGCGGCGCTCAAGATGGTCGAGCCGTTCCTGACCGACGCCACCCTGGGCAGCGAAGCGGCCATCGCCACGGCCAACATCGCCGCCGCCATCATCGGCACCGACCGCGAGGCCGCCAAGGCCGCCCTCGAGAAGCTCCTCGCCACGTCCCAGGACACCCAGGCCCGCAAGCTCGCCACCGACACCCTCGCCCAGCTCGACAAGCTCGCCGACTACGTCACCGCCTGGCAGGTCTCCGGCCCCTCCACCACACCGGGCTGCGACGGCCCGCGCTACCACAACGAGAAGTTCCCCCCCGAAACCGACCCCGCCAAGGCCGCCTGGGCGACCATGCCCCCTGGCGGCAACGAGCCGAAGCTCCCTTACCTCATGGACCTCTACAAGCGCTTCGAGAAGGAGAACTGCGTGGCCTACCTCCGCACCCACATCTGGTCGCCCACCGACCAGGAGGTGCAGATGGAGTTCGGCAGC
>CAZDNN010000623.1:0-3813 GCA_964506385.1 uncultured Planctomycetota bacterium | reverse complement strand
ACCGCCCGAGATGCGGCCAGGCAGGAACCTGGCTTTGGGCAGGCCTTACACTCTCACACGCCCCAACTACCACTACTGCACGGAGCCGGGCGACAAGACGCAACTCACCGACGGGGCCTACACGAAGGGCTACTTCTGGACTCAGAAGACCACCGTCGGCTGGAGCGGTGGGGCGCCGCAGTACGTCACGATCGACCTGGGCGCCGATTCGCCCATCAAGGGCGTGTCGTGGCGCACCGCGGCAGGCGTCGCCGGCGTGCAGTGGCCCGACGCCCTCATCGTCTTCGTCAGCCTCGACGGCAAGCAGTGGCACGAGGCGGGCGACCTGGTGCAGCTCTCCGCCGCCAAGGGCGAGCCGCCGAAGGGCAAGTATGCGACCCACGTCTTCTGGACCGACGCGCTGGCCACCCATGGCCGCTATCTCCAGATCGCCGCCATCCCACGAGGCCCCTACCTCTTCGTCGATGAGATCGAGGTCTTCGAGGGCGGCAAGACGCTGCTCGACAAGCCGCTCCCAGGGCGGCCAGCAGCCGACGTCCGCACGCTGATGTCGCGCCGCCAGTTCACGAGCCTCATCCAGGCCCAGCTCCGCCGCGACCTGGGCGCCGTCCGTCAGAGCCTCGGAGCGGCCACCTCGCGGCCCGACGTTCGCCGGAAGCTCACCGCGCAGGCCGACGAGCTGGCGGGGCGCATCGACACGATGCCGCTCCAGTCGCCGAAGGGCTTCCGAGCCGTGCTGCCCATGAACAACCTCGAGCGCGACATCTTCCGCCTCCAGGCCGCCGCCTGGCGCGCGTACTTCCGGGCCAAGAACCACCCCGACTTCGACACCATGTACTGGAAGACGCACCGTTGGGACTCTCTCCCGCCTGCCCAACTGCCCGGGAAGGGCGGCCCGGAAACGGCGGTGAGCGTTCACATGATGAACGGCGAGGTCCGGGCCGACACGCTGAACATCTCGTATTTCGCCCCAGCCGACAACAAGGAACACCTCTGGTTTGAGGGGCTTCCGGGCGGGAGGCTCCCCGACTACATCACTGTGCACGAGGTGCTCCACGTGGGCACACGCCATTCCACAGCCGTGGCCGCGGCGCTGCCGGTGGCCAAACGCGACGGCAAGGGCTGGGTGGTGACCACGACCACTGGCATGACCCGCCAGGTCTGGTTCAGCTTCCACCCAAAGAACGTGCCGCCAGGATCGTACGAAGGCCGTATCCACCTCAGCAGGCGCGAGCTGGATTGGCCCGAGGACACCGAAGGCGTGATCCCCATCCGCCTCCGCATCTACCCCCTGCGCTTCCCCGACGAGACAACGCTGCTCCTCGGCGGATGGTCGTACACGAATGCCGAGCGGATGTACGGCGTGACGCCACAGAACCGCGACGCGCTGATCCAACATCTGCGGGAGCACGGCGTCAACGCGCCGTGGGCGACCCGCGCGGCGCTGCCCTGGGGCACCTTCGACGACGAGGGCAACCTGACCGAGCCGCCTGATACGGCGAACTTCGATGCCTGGGTGAAGCGGTGGCCGGGGGCCAAGCGCTACATGGTCTTCGTCGCCATCGGCAGCTACAGCAGTGTCCGCGACACATTCCTGGGCTCGAAGGTCGGGACGCCGCCCTTCGAGCGGAAGGTGGGGCAGTGGATTGGCTTCTGGGGCGACCACATGCGGAAGCTCGGCCTCAGGCCCTCGCAGCTCGGCCTGTTGCTGGTGGACGAGCCGAACCGCAAGGAGCAGTTCGACGTGACCACCGCCTGGGCCAGGGCCATTCACAAGGCCGCGCCCGACGTCCTCGTCTGGGTCGATGCCGTGCCCCAGGAGCTGGAGACCTGCCGCGAGATGATGGGGGCCGTCGACGTCCTCGTGCCGAATCGCGCCGCCTGGCTCCAGAAGGGCGACGACTACCGCAAGCTCTTCCTCGGCCAGCGCGAGCGCGGCTGCGAGCTCGGCTTCTACTCGTGCTCCGGGCCCGCGCGGACCTTCGACCCCTACAGCTACTACCTGCTCCAGCAGTGGCACGTCTTCGCCATCGGCGGGCGTTGGGCGGGCTTCTGGGCCTTCGGCGACACGGGGAAGGTCTCGTGCTGGAACGAGTACGTCGCGACAGGCAACGGCCCCTACTGCCCCCTCTACCTCGACGACACGACCGTCACGGGCGCGAAGTACATGGAGGCCATCCGCGAGGGCGTGCAGGACTACGAGTACCTGGTGATGCTCCGCGACCGCATTGCCGCCCTCGAGAAGGCCAAGCCCGACCATCCGAAACTCGCCGCCGCCAAGGCCCTCCTGGCGGGTGCCTGTGACCGCGTCCTCAAGGCGAAGAACGCCACGGAGTACCGCTGGGACGCCGCCAAGGACCGCACCCTCGCCGACCAGGTGCGCATCGAGATCCTCGAGATGCTCACGGCGCTGCGAAGACAGTGACGCAACGGCCCATCGGAGCGGGAGGGCGAGGCTCCCGCCGAGCCGCAAGAGGGCGCGTCGAAGAGCGTCCAAGAGCCGTGCCCCCTCCCGGAGGTCCCACACCTCCGGGAGGGTCCGAACGGGTGCGGACTCGTCTCCTCCGGGTCGAACCCTCCCGAAGGTATTGGAACCTTCGGGAGGGGACAGGGAGCGTCAGAGATAGGTCTCCAGCCACTCGTAGAGTCGGCGCTCGGCCTCGGGCGGGACGCTGTGGCCTTTGCGGTGGTTGAACAGGCCGAGGCGGGGCGGGGCGCCGTAGAGGCGATGGACGGGCAGAGCTGCGGCGATGTAGGGCCAACTGTGGGCGCCGTCGCTGGCGTCGCCGCCGAGGAGCAGGAAGGCACGCGGGGCGACCAGGGCGAGCAGCTCGTGGTGCCGACGCTCGAAGGCGGGGTCGTGCACGGCCTTGCTCAGATACCACGGCGCGTCCCAGTTGCAGTAGGGGATGCCGACGCCGCCCTCGCTGGAGACGGTGGCCTTGACGCGCCCGTCGAAGGCGGCGAGGTAGAGGGTCTGCTTCCCGCCCAGCGAGTGGCCGACGGCGCCCAGCCGCCCGGCATCGACCTCGGGCAGGCTCGCAAGGACGTCCACCGCCAGCATCGCGTCCCAGAGCATCTTCGCCATGCCCTTGCAGCCGGGGTTCCGCCTCTGGAACGCCGCGACCTTGTCCGTGTAGCTGCCCTGTCCCACCCACAGGAAGCACTTGGGGCAGAAGGCGACGATGCCGCGCCGGGCGAGCTTGAGGCCAAATGCCTTCGCCGGGTTGCCCTCGACGCCGGCGGGCTGGCGGATCGTGTGGTTCACGGTCGAATGAAGGCAGACGACGCCGGGCCGCGGGCCGTCCTGCTTCGTCGGCTTGAGGAGATAGCCCTCGACGGGGATGCCGGGCTCGCCCTCGTAGCGGACGAGCTGGCGGATGCAGCCCTGCGGCCTGTCCTCCGCGACGACCTCGAGCTTGGGCTCGGGCCGCTGGTGCTTCAGCGTGCCGAGGAACTCGAGCCAGAGGCGCCGCAGCTCCGCACGCCGCATCTTCCAGCCCTCCAGTGTCCCGATCCGCTGGCCCTCACTGTCGACCAGCACCGGCTCGAGCTTGCGGGCTTTCGGCGGGATCGTCTCGGTCGGGGTCTGCACCTCGGCGAGCCAGGGCACGTCCTTCGGGCGGATCACTGGGGCGCTCCCTCCAAGAGCGGGCGCAGCGGCGAGAGCAGAGGCCAGGAAGCGGCGGCGGGAGAGGCCCACGTCAGCCCTCCTACGGCTTCTTCGCGGTGATCTGCTGGAGCGCGATGCCCGCGGCCTTGCGGAGCGCGGGGTCGCCGCCTCGCCGCGCGCGCTCGATGGCCGGCAGCGCG
>CAZDNN010000622.1:0-3832 GCA_964506385.1 uncultured Planctomycetota bacterium | reverse complement strand
GAAGGCGCGGGGGATCGACATCAATCCCGCGGCCGTGGTTGCCAGCCGGGCGAAGACGCGCGCCATCGAGCCCGAGCGCCTGCACAAGGCACTCACAGACTTCAACGCCCAGCTCCAGCTCCACGAGAGCGCACGGGGCATGCCTGTCCTCTTCTCGCCGCCTGAACCGCTTCTGCCTGCGAATCAGGAACGACTGGACTGGTGGTTCCCGAGGGACCAGCAGGAGAGGCTCGGCAGCATCCTCAGGCTCATCGAGGACACGAGGCCAGGGGCGGTCCGCGACTTCCTGCGCTGCGGCTTCTCCCACGTGCTCAAGACCGCCAGCTACTGGCTCATGAAGAGCAGCAAGCCGACCCGCGACAAGCGGAAGCTGGCCGAAGGCGTGCCCAACCCCGTGGCGCCGCTGCGACGCCACCTGGCGAAGATGGAGCGGGCGAATGCCCAATTCTGGGAGATGCTGCCCGAGGCCATGCGGACGGGCCGACCCGCCGACGTGCGGGCTGGCGACGCGCGGGCACTGCCGTGGCCGGATGAGAGCATCCACCTGGTGGTCACCAGCCCGCCGTATGTGACGTCCTACGAGTACGCCCACCTCCACGAGCTGACGACCCTGTGGCTCGGCGAGCTGGCGGACTTGGCGGTGACGAAGGACCAGTTCATCGGCTCCGCCGCGGCGCGCGGCCGCGGGGAGGCGGCAGCCGAGAGCGACACAAGCCGCAGGATCGTCGCCGCCCTCCGCGGGCAGAGCCAGGCCATGGCCGAGGAGGTCCGCCAGTACTTCCTCGACATGCAGGACGTCTTCCGCGAGACGCATCGCGTGCTGAGGCCCGGCGGCACGCTCTGCAACGTGATCGGCAACACGGCGCTCAAGGGCGTCGAGGTGCTCAACGCCGAGGTGCACGCCGAGATCATGGCGGACCTCGGCTTCGAGCTCGCCGACGTCATCAAGCGGGTCATCCCCTCGAAGACCCTCCCCCAGATCCGCGACCCCAAGACAGGGAAGTTCACCTCCCGCGGCAAGGGCGCCCTCGTCGAGGCATATCCCGAGGAGTTCATCCTGGTCGCCCGCAAGACCGGCTAGCCTCCTGTCGGCACCCGGCCGAAGACCTCGCGCAGCCAGCCGACGATGGCCATGGGGGCCTCGATCCCCTGCGGGAGGAGGAGGTGGGCGGTCTCGGGGTCGATCTGGCGGAGGCGATCGGGGACGGCGGCGAAACGCTCGCGGAGCTTCGCCGCGTCGAGGAATCGGACGAGCAGGAAGCCCTTGCGGCGGGCGACGTTGGTCACCAGCCAGGGCTCGAGGCAGAGGCGCAGCTCGTGGCGGGCGAGGAGCTTGACGACGGGCTCCGGGTGGCCGCCGAAGCGGTCGCGCATCTCGTCAGCGACGCTCGCCAGCTCGTCGTGGGTCTCGGCGCGGGCGAGCTTGCGGTAGATCTCCATCCGTTGGCGGTCGTCGGGCACGTAGTCGGCGGGCAGGTAGGGGTTGAGGTCGATATCCACGTCCACCTCGGCGCGCTCGGCGACGGGCTCGCCCCGCAGCTCCTTGATGGTGCGCTCGAGGAGGCGGCAGTAGAGGTCGTAGCCAACGGTGGCGATGTGGCCGCTCTGCTCGGTGCCGAGGATGTTGCCTGCGCCGCGGATCTCGAGGTCCCGCATGGCGATCTTGAAGCCGGCGCCCAGCTCGTCGAACTCCTCGATGGCCTTGAGCCGGTGCACGGCCTTGGGCCGGATGGGAATGTCGCCTGGGATGAGGAAGTAGGCGTAGGCGCGGTGGCGGTAGCGGCCTACGCGGCCGCGGAGCTGATGGAGGTCGGCGAGGCCGAACTGGTCGGCGCGGTTGACGAACAGGGTGTTGGCCCGCGGGATGTCCAGCCCTGACTCGATGATGGTGGTCGAGACGAGGACGTCGGCGCCACCCTCGACGAAGGTGGTCATCCGCTCCTCGAGCAGATGCTCGTTCATCTGGCCGTGGGCGACGACGAAGCGTGCCTCGGGGACGAGCTTGCGGAGGTGGTGGGCCACCTCGTCGATGTTGTAGACGCGGTTGTGCACGAAGAAGACCTGGCCGTCGCGGGCCAGCTCGCGGAGGATGGCGTCGCGGATGAGCCTGGGGCTGGCGTGGCACACGCGGGTCCGGACGGCGAGGCGGTCCTGGGGCGGGGTGCCGAGCGAGGAGATGTCGCGGAGGCCGAGCATGGCCATGTGGAGGGTGCGGGGGATGGGGGTGGCGGTCATGGTGAGGACATCGACGGTGGCGCGGAGGCGCTTGAGCCGCTCCTTGTGCTGGACGCCGAAGCGCTGCTCCTCGTCTATGGTCACCAGCCCGAGGTCGCGGAAGCGGACGTCGGCGCTCAACAGGCGGTGAGTGCCGATCAAGATGTCCACCTGCCCCGCGGCGGTCCGCTCGACGATCTCCCGCTGCTCCCTGGGGGTCCGGAAGCGGCTGAGCACCTCGATGAGGACGGGGTAGTCGGCGAAGCGCTCGGCAAAGGTCCTGTAGTGCTGCATGGCCAGCACCGTTGTGGGGACGAGGACGGCGACCTGCTTGCCCGCGACGACGGCCTTGAAGGCGGCTCGCATGGCCAGCTCGGTCTTCCCGTAGCCCACGTCGCCGCACAGCAGGCGGTCCATGGGCCGCGGGCTCTCCATGTCTGCCTTGATCTCGACGATGGCATCGAGCTGGTCGGGCGTCTCCTGGTAGAGGAAAGCGTGCTCGAACTCCTGGCTCAGCTCGTCATCGGGCGGGAAGGCGATGCCCGGCATCTGCCTGCGCACGGCCTGAACGTGGAGGAGGTCCTGCGCAAGGTCGCGCACGGCGTCCTGGACGGCGGCCTTCTGGGTCTCCCAACGGCTGGTGCCGAGCTTCGAGAGGCTGGGGCGGCCGCGGAAGCCGCCGACGTACTTCTGCACCAACTCGATCTTGCTGGCAGGCACGTAGAGCTTGACGCGGTCGGCGAACTGGAGTGCCAGGAAGTCTTCGAGCTCGCCACGGCGGTTCAGCCGCTCCATCCCCAGGTAGCGGGCGATGCCGTGGGCCACGTGCACCACGTAGTCGCCCCGGTGGAGCTCGAGGAAGCTCTCGACGGGCCGCGTCGACCGGCGGGGGCGGCGGCGCTGGCTGTAGCGGCTGAACACCTCGTGGTGGCCGACGCAGGCGACCCGCAGCTCGGGGAACTCGAAGCCCATGGACAGGAATCCTGGGCGGTATTCAATGCGGTCGGCCATCGGGAAGTCGGCGTCGGCAAGCAGCTCGGCCATGCGCTCCTGCTCGCCCACGTTGCTACAGAAGACCAGCACCCGCTCGTTGGACCGGGCCAGCCGCCCGAGCTCAGCGAACACCGTCGGGAGCTGTCCGTCGAAGCCCTGGGTGGAGCGGACGCCGAAGGAGACGGCCTCCTCATCTTCGTGCACCGCCAGCCCATAGGCCAGGAGCACGGGGAACCGCGACCAGGCGGCGAACGCGGTGTCGTAGGACAGCAGCGCCTCCTGCTCGCCGAGCTGCTCAGCCGTCCGCTCGGCGCGGGCCTGGACCTCGAGCGGCTCGTACACGCAGACCCACGACCCCTCGGCCAACTCGTCCATCAGCGACCGCGGGCCGGCCTGCGCCGACTGGGTGATGTGCCGCCTCGCCAGGGCCACGATCTCGCAGGCGTCGAGCTTCGCGTCCGACCGCTGGCTCTCGATGTCGAAGCTGCGGATCGACTCGACCTCGTCGCCGAAGAACTCGATCCGCAGCGGCTTCGCCGCCGCGAGAGCAAACACGTCCAGGATGCCGCCGCGAATGCTGAACTGCCCTGCCCCTTCGACCATGGGGACCCGCTCGAGGCCGCGG
>CAZDNN010000621.1:0-3834 GCA_964506385.1 uncultured Planctomycetota bacterium | reverse complement strand
CGAGCCCGGCCTCGACCTCCGCATCGCCTTCCACCCCATCCCCGACCCCAGCCGGTGGCTCACCTGGGACGAATGGCGCCAGACCGCCGCCGACGCCCACTCGATCCTCGCCGACCCGCTCTTCGTCGACCCCGCCAACCACGACTATCGCCTGAGGCCCGACTCTCCCGCGCTCAAGCTGGGTTTCCAGCCCATCCCCGTCGAGAGGATCGGCCCGTATCACGACGAGTTCCGCGCCGAATGGCCCATCCGCAAGGCTCCCGGCGTCTGGCAGCGGGGGACGTTCACCACCGAGCGCGCCTACGAGCCCCCGCGCTTCCGCCGCGAGAAGGCGCGGGAGGTCGCCCTGCGCGACGGCCTCGGCAACGTCCTCGCCAAGGCCGCCCTGGGCAAGACCATCAGGGTCGCCTACTTCGGCGGCGGCATCCACCACGCCAACACGGGCTGGCGGAAGGCCGTCCTCGACTGGCTGCGCCAGCGCACCGAGGTCGAGGCGATCGACGCCGGCATCTGCGACTGCTGCCGCGGCATCGGCTTCAGCGTCTACCGCTTCGGCCACGACGTGCTCGCCCACAAGCCCGACCTCGTGCTCGTGGACTTCGCGCCGACGCCCAGCGAGGCCAGCTCCGACGCCATCCAGCGCTCGGCCGAGGCCATCGTCCGCCAAGCCTGGCGGGCCGACCCCGCCATCGACTTCCTCTTCCTCCACGCCTTCGTCGCCGGCTACGAGACCGACTACGCCGAGGGCCTCCACCCACATCCCATCTCGTCCTACGAGAAGATCGCCGAGCACTACGGCATCCCATCGGTCGCAATGGCCTGCCGCATCGCGAAGCTCCATCGCGAGGGCAAGGTACTGCTCAGAGGCACGGAGGAGGAAGCGAGGAAGGCGAAGAAGAAGCTCGTGACCACCGACGGCCGCCGGCCGGCCGCCGAGGCGCACCGCATCTATGCCGAGGCCATCATCGCCGCGCTGGAGCAAGCCGCGAAGGCGGCCAAGGCCACGCCCCACAAGCTCAGGCCGCCGTATCGCACCGACAACTCCGAGCGCGCCCGACAGGTGCCCATCACGAAAACGATGCTCTCAGGGAAGTGGGAGACCCTCCCGCCCGACCACGAGCTCAGCCGCCGCTTCGCCAGGCACTTCGACGCCATCTGGATCACGAAGACACCCGGCGCGAAGCTCACCTTCAAGTTCAGGGGCACCGCCGCCAGCCTCTTCGACCTCATGGGCCCAGACACGGGGCGCGTGAAGTTGACCATCGATGGCAAGGACGCCGGCACCCGCCAGCAGGTGGACCCCTGGTCCTACTACCAGCGGCTCTCGGCCCTCCGGCTCGCCAGCGGCCTGCCCGACTGCGAGCACACGGTCACCATCGAGTTGCTGCCAGACCCGCCCGTCCGCACCGTCGCCATCGAAGCTGCCAGGAAAGCGGGCCGCTACGACCCCAAGCTCTTCGACGGCGTCGCCCTCCGCCTCGGCTGCCTCCGCCTCCTCGGCGAGCCCGTCGAGTAACGGCTAGCCCTCCGTCACCGTCGCCCGCATCCGCAGGCCGTCCAGGTGCTTCTCGACGGCCTTGTTGCGGGCCTCGCGCAGCAGGTGCTCGCGAATCTGGTCGCGCACCTCATCGAAGGGAATGGGCGCCGCCGGCCGGCGATCGAGCACCTTCACCAGATGCAAGCCGAACCGCGTGGCGAACACCTGGCTGACCTTCCCGACCCCCATCGCGAAGACCACGTGCTCGAACTCATCGACCATCTGCCCCCGCGGGAACCACCCGAGGTCGCCGCCGTTGTCCGGGCAGTCGCTGTGCTCGGCCGCCAGCTCCGCGAAGTCGGCGCCCTGCTCCAGCCCGGCCCGCACGCCCTCCAGCTCCGCCCGTGCATCGTCCGGGCTCGCCCCCTCGCCCCAGTGCTTGACGATGTGCGCCACGCGCACTTGCTCGGGCGCCATGAACTCGTCGCGGTTCTCCTCGTAGAAGCCCTCGACCTCCTCATCCGTCGGGCCGGCAACGCCCTCGGCCAGGCGGTCGAAGATGCGCTGGATGCGCAGCCGGACCGCCACCTCGCGCTCGAGCTCGTCATCCGCCTCCTCGAGACCCAGCCGCTGCCGGGTCTCCTCGACCGCCTGCCGCAGCTCATCGGGCGGCAGCGGCTCCTCGTCGGCCTCGGCCTCCTGGCGGAGCAGCACCTGCTCGACGATGTTCTCCCGCGCCCACTCGAGGAGCCGGGCCTCGCGCCGCTCCGGCTCGTCATCGCCGAAGGCCTCCTCGAACTGGGGCCGCATCCGCTCGACCTCGTAGCGGATCCGCTCCTCCTCGATGCGCTCACCATTGACGATCAGGGCCATGAGGGACTCCTCGGGGGTTGATCGAAGCACCGTCGGTGCAGGAACCATTCATTGTAGCAGGCCGTCGCGCACCGCGCAAAGACGGGGGCTTCCGCGAGGGGGAGAGTTTGACTTTCGGGCGGTGGAGGGTATAATACGAGCGTTGATCGGAGTGGGCGGGGTGTGGCGCAGTTTGGCTAGCGCGCGTGCCTTGGGAGCACGAGGTCGGCGGTTCGAATCCGCCCACCCCGACCAGAGCATCCTGATGGTGGGTGTAGCTCAGCTGGTCTAGAGCGACAGACTGTGGCTCTGTAGGTCGGGGGTTCGAATCCCCTCACCCACCCCACCAGGCGCTGGCGTTCGCCTGCACGCAGCAGGGCCACGGCTCGAACTTCCGGATGGTCCAGCGCCACGTGCGCCGCGACCTCGAGCAGCAACTGCGCGCGAGCTTCACGGGAGGCCGACCCTGCGCCGTCGAGGACTTCCTCTACACCTTCACGAGCAAGGGGAAGGCCTACAAGGGCATCAGCCTGGGCTACTGCGTGGGGAACTACATGAGCGCGTCGTGGAACCTCGGGCACTTCACGATCTGGGCGCCCGCCGACCAGTTCGACGCCTGGCTCCCCACGCTCGGCCGGATCCTGGCCTCCTACCAACTGAACCAGCGGCGGGTCGGCGACCAGATCCGGGACAACCTGGCTCGCTACTACGCAGGCATCCGCAAGCTGAGCGAGACCATCGCCCGCAATTCCGCGCAGATGCGTCGCGAGAGCTACGAACTCCACATGCAGCGCGAGCGCGTGCGGGCCTATACGTCCTACCAGACGACGCGGATGATCATGGGCGAGTTCGACTACCTCGCCAGCGTCAACGGCTACCTCACCACCGTGCGCGCCGACCCCTCCGGCCTCTACACCACCGACGGCAACTACATCACCCGCGAGCCCTACGGGGGGAACCTCACGCAAGGGCTCCAGGAGATCAACTCGCGGGAACTCTACGAGCTGGTCCACCCGGGGTAGGCTGCCCTTACCGTGGCCCACACCATCTAGTGAGCGGCCCCCGATGGCAGACCGGCCTCCGCGACGCGCCGACGCCTTCTTCGCCGCCGTCATCGAGCACCCCTGGCTGGTGCTCGCCGCGTTCGCCCTCGTCACCCTCCTCGCGGCATCCCAACTGCCCAGGACGCGGGTCGTGACCGACCTGCGATCGCTGATCCCCCGAGACGACGTCTACCTGGACGACGCGAAGGTCCGCAGGGCCTTCGGCCTGAAGGACTATGTCGTGATCGGGGTAGTTCGCGAGGAAGGCGTCTTCCACGAGGAGACTCTGCGCCACGTGCGGCGGCTCGCGGAGGAGGTCGCAGGGGTCGAGGGGGTTCTCAAAGTCCGCAGCCTGTTCAGCGAGGACAACATCCGGGACACCTCGGCTGGCCTGCGGATCGAGCCTTTCCTAGCAGCCCGTGGCAGAAGTCCGTTCGGACTGCGTGCGGGTCTTCGGGCCGA
>CAZDNN010000620.1:0-3836 GCA_964506385.1 uncultured Planctomycetota bacterium | reverse complement strand
CGGTCGGTGGGCGGAACTCGGCCGGGGAATCCAGGTGGCTGGGCCTCCCTCTGGTCACGCATCACGAATCACGCATCACTCGACGATGTCGTGGCGGTTCCTGTACCACCAGGCGAGCCACTTGCGCTTGTCGTGGCCGAAGTCGTGGCGGGTGAGCTTGCGGAGGGCGTTGTAGGCGGCGTCGTTGAAGAAGAAGCCGTCCTCGACCTTCGGCTGCGTGTCGTCGGCGGCGGGGTCCCAGGTGGTGCCCTCGGTGACTGGGACGACGAACTGGTTGCCGTGCTCGTCGGTGATGACGCTGGCGCCGACGCGGTTGGTGGCGCTGAAGCCGATGTTCATGGGTGGCAGCTCGTCCTGCTGCTGCTCCTCGGGGATGTGGAAGCGGACGATCACGGCTTCGGCGAGGGCGGGCACGGCGCGGGGGTCGCCGAGGTCGGCGAGCGCCTGCGCGGCACGCTGCATGACGCGGCGGGCGAGGGCGCGGGCCTTCTTGTCCCCGCGAAGGCGATAGCGGGTGCTGCGGAACTCGCGGAGGAGCCCGACGTAGTAGGCCGTGTTGTCCACGCTGTCCTGCTCGCGGAGCACGCGGACGGCGGCGGCGCGGACGGCGTCGTCGCGGTCGGCGATGGAGGCCCAGCGCACGAGCTCGGTCGCCTCGGGGGTGCCCTGGTCTCCGACGGCCTCGACGAGTGCGACGCGGGCCTCGTAGGCCCGGTCGCGCTTCTGCCCCTGCGCCTCCTTCACCATGTCCCGCAGGATGGTGCGGAGCGCGAGGTCGGCCTCGCTGCTCTGGCGGCCGCCGAGGAGCCTGGCGATGCGGGCCGCGACGGCCTCCTCGCGGAGTGGCTTCATCGAGAGGGCGTACTGGAAGCGCTTGCGCCAGGCGACGACGGCCTCGCGCCGCTCGTCCTGGTCGCGTTCCTCCTTGGTCATCCAGCGGCCTTCGTGGTGGACGAGGCCCTCGGCGCGCTTGGCCTCGGTGCGGGTCATCCACTTCCCGTCTTTGCGGACGTAGCCCAGCCGCTCGCGGGCGCCCTTGTGGTCGGGGGCGATGGCGATGACCTTGCGGAACTCGTTGCCCGCCTCGCGGAAGAGCTTGGCGTCCAGGCACCACAGGCCGAGCTTGTAGTGGCCCTCAGGGTCGTCGGCCTTGACATCCTCGGCCAGCTCGCGGTAGACCTCGAGGGGGCTGACCTTGCTCTCGATCTCCACCACGTCGGCGAGGTTGAGGGTGACCTTGCCCGCCGTGGTCTGGACCACAAGCTGGCGCTTGGTGCGCTTGACGATGACGCCCTCGACCTTGCCGGTCTTCAGGTGGATGATGTCGGCCGAGGCCGTCGCGACGAGCACGGCGGCGGCGACGGCACATGCGGCGAACCATCTGGGGGCATTCATGGGCTGACTCCCGTTCCCTCCGACCCATTATAGGCCAGCGGTCCGGGGAATTCAATGTAACAGCCGCCCCCGCGCCCTCCCGCGGCGAGGCGCGGGCTCCGTCGCGGGTCCGGCGCGGCCCCCGCCACTCGGCCCTCTATCGGGTTTCCTCGGACGGCCAGAGGGCGATGTGGAGTCCGGGGACCCTCTGGAAGTGCCTGGTATCTCTCGTCAGCAGGGCCAGCCCGTGTGCGATGCACGAGGCGGCAAGCCACAGGTCATGGGCGGGGATGAGCGTGCCTGTTGCTGCCAAGGCGGCCCACAGGCGGGCGTGCGCGCGGGCGGTGGCCAAATCGATGGGAAGGACAGGCCAGGCGCCGAGCAGGCCCTCGACGAAGGCTGCGCGGCGGGTCCTCGTGTCGGCGTCTGTTGCGCGGTGAACGCCGTGGAGCAACTCACTGGCCGTGACGACGGACAGGAAGCACTCCTCGTCCTCGCGCCCGGCAACCAAGCCGCCCACGTCGCCGCCACGCCGCTCGCAGTCGATGAGCACGCTCGCGTCGATCAGGACCCCCACCGGTCCGCGACCTCCTCACTGGCCAGTTCCGTCCGAGCGTCGTCGATGTCCTTACCGAGTGCTTCAGCATCGCCGGGGGCCAGACGCGGCAGGGAGGCCAGGACACCTGGCAGGTCCCCCAGCCTGCGGCCCACGGGCATTGGCCGCAGCTCAGCAACCACCCTGTTGCCCCGCGTCAGCACGAGATGCTCCCCGCGGTACACCACCCGATTGAGGCAGTCGGAGAAGTTCCGGAGCAGTTCGGTCACAGAGATCGTTCGCGTCATATCCGTCGCTCCTCCATCTGATTCTCATGTAATCATATCATACGATAACACGTTGCGCAAGCGCCGCGTCGCCGCTCAACGCGGGCCTGCCGCGAAAACACTTGTCGCTTCTCGACTTACGGCGCCCTTATGTCCTGGTACGGTGGGGATACCTGCCCGCCGCCCTGTGCGGGCGAGGCATCCCTTACTCGCCTCCTACCGCGGCTCGATGCGGTCGGCGCCGTCGGTGAGCCACTCGAGGGTGAAACGGGCGAAGCGGATCTTCTTGTAGCTCTCCGTCTCGTAGAGGCAGCCGAGGCTCATGTCCTTCAGGACGGTGAGGCACGAGTAGGCGTAGCCGCCAGGGACGAGGGTCTTGGCGACGGGCCAGGTCTTGCCCTCGTCGTAGCTGAGCCGCACGGTGCCGTTGACGCGGGACTTCTCGTGGGCTGGGTTGGCGAAGAGCAGGCGGTTCCTGCCGTGCTCGCCGGCGAGGGTGTAGCGGAGGAAGCTGGCCTGGCAGACGGGCTCGATGAGGGTCGGGTCGTCCCGGATTTCCGACCAGGTGCGGCCGCCGTCGGTGCTGGTGGCGATGGCGCGGCGGTGCTTGCCCCGGTAGCTGCGCATGTTGAGCATCAGGGTGCCGTCGGCGAGCTCGACGACCTGCGATTCGCTCATCTTCGGGCCCGTCTCACCGCCGAGCTGCCAGGTCTTGCCGTGGTCGTCGCTCCAGATCAGCACGCACCGCCGTCCCTTGCTGTAGTGGTTGCAGGGGATGACGAGCCGGCCGGAGCGGGTCTGGATGCCGACGCCCGGGCCGTGGGCGATGCCCGTCCAGTCGGCCTTCTTGGCCGTCGCGGTGATGTTGCGCGGCTCTGTCCACGTGGCGCCGTCGTCGGTGCTATGGGTCTCCCACACCGTCACGGCGTCCATGCCCAGGCCCGCGATCTTCGAGCCCTGGTAGCCCTCGGGCCAGCGGTCGTAGACCAGCCACACCGTGCCCGTCGTGCGGTCCACGACGGGGCAGGGGTCCATGGCGGCATCGGGGAGTGCCTTGACGACGACCTGCATCGGGGCCCACGTCTTGCCGCCGTCGAGGCTGCGCTTGAGCACCATGTCGGTCGGGCTCTGGTCGCGGGAGGTGTGCTTGCGTCCCTCGCAGAAGGCCAGCAGCGTGCCCTTGGCCGTCGCGATCACCGACGGGATGCGGTAGGTGTGGTAGCCGTCCTGGCCGCTGAGGAACACATCGGTGTGCCTGGGCAGCGCCTTGGCCTTCGCGTCGATCTCCTCGAGCTTGAAGCGGACGCTGGCGATCCAGGGGGCCTCGCCGGGCGTCCAGTGGCCGTAGGTGGTGACGACGAAGGTGCCGCCGGGGAGGAGCTCGACGGCGGGGTAGGCGCAGTCGCCGCCCTTATGGTTGTCCATCAGGCGGACGCGGTACTGGCCTTCGCGGCCCTGGACGATGTCGTCGTAGGTGCCGACCCATCCGACCCAGTCGCCCTTGGTGGGGCTGTCGTGGGTGGTGTCGCGGAAGGAGATGAAGAGCCGGCCGTCGGGGGCGTAGAGGCCCTGGTGGCGGTCACCGGTCAGGGATGCCGGCAGTTCGCGGGGCTGGGTCCACGTCTCGCCCTCGTCGTCGG
>CAZDNN010000619.1:0-3839 GCA_964506385.1 uncultured Planctomycetota bacterium | reverse complement strand
ATCGGCCCGAAGACCCGCACGCAGTCCGAACGGACTTCTGCCACGGGCTGTTAGGGCATCGAGGGCAACACCTGGTGGGAAATCCGGGCTAGCCGAGGGTGAAGAAGCTGCCTTGCCGGCCCGTGAGGCCGTCGATGATGAGCCACACGCCGGCCGTCGTGAACGCGCCGAGCACCATCCCGAGGAAGAAGGGCCGCGTCCTGCGATACAGCGCGATCCCGCCCAGCTTCAGCACGATCACCTTCACCAGCCACGCCAGGAACACACTGAACCAGACGTGGAACGTCGGATGGGTGAGCCCCACCGCCAGCCCCGCCGGGTGGATCGGCCACCAGGGGAAGCGGTAGCGGCAGAACATCAGGGCGGCCATGGCCGCCATGCCGATGGCCATGAAGCCCATCTTGGGCAGCGACATCCCTGCGTGGCCGCTCTCCTCGATCCGCATGTGCTGGATCATCCACGAGCCCGTCGCGCGGTTCATCGCCGTGAACTGCCAGCCCCCGAGGTTCATCCCCCCGTATCCGTAGCCGATGAGGAACACCGCGGCCATCGACGCCACCAGCCCCACCACCAGCGCCACCGCCATCGCCCAGAAGAGGCCCCGCATCTGCACCGACGGCGTGCTGCTCCCCAGCTTCGCGCCTGTCGCCGCCGAGGTCATCGCGATCGTCCGCGTATCGCCCGACCAGCAGAGCATCATCCCCAGGTTCACCACCGTCGCTGGCCCCAGCCCCGCCGGCCCCAGGAAGCTGTGGACGAAGGCCGACGGGGTGACCGGCGTCCGCGCGTACGCCAGCCCCGCCTCGCAGATGATCTTCGTCAGGCCGAGGAACGCCACGAGCGCGCCCGCCGTGAAGATCAGCGCGTGTCCGACGCCCATCCCTGAGTGCACCATCCACCCGATGATATAGACCAGCCCCAGCCCCAGCACCGCCGCCGCCTGGCGGTACGACAGCAGCTCGCGGCCGTCGTCCACCTCCGGGTCGTTCCACAGCACCTTGCGCGCCACCTGCTTGAGGTGCTTCCGCGCCACCCACAGGCCAATGAGCACGTAGGCGATCAGACCGCCGAACGCCTCATATGCCTCCGTCGGCGTGCCCGGCCCCGAGTACAGCTCGATCGCGCCCAGCGAGAAGCCCACGTGGGCGAACACCGCCTTCTGAATCATATACAGCCAGGCGAACAGCCAGAGGCTGAACAGCACGTCGGTGTTCACCAGATACGCCAGGCCGATGACCTCGAAGCGGAAGTGGAACGCCGCCGAAAGCACCCGCGGCACCACCGGCAGGTACTGGCCGAGCGGGAGCGGGGGTATCCCCGCGTAGTACTTCGCGACTCCGTTGTAGCTCAGCACGAGCGCCGGCACGGCGAACCCCGCCCACATCACCTTCGAGTGAAAGAGCGACGGCCACGGGGCCGTGGGCGTGGCCGTGGTCGCCATCTCGAGCGGGAGCTGGGCGAGGGGGAACGTCAGCCGCTCGTGCTCGACCCACTGGCGCCGCAGGATCGCCACGATGGCGATCATCACGAGGTAGACGGCCAGGATGAACGTCGCCCACATGGCCAGCGGCACCGCCCACGCCCGCCACGGGTAGCTCTCGCCCGGCGGCAGGCCGAGGAAGAAGCCCTCGAGCGCCTGCTCGCTGGTCGGGGTCATCCAGGCCTTGATGTGGGGCAGTATCAGCTCGCTCCAGCGGTTCTCCGGCGACGCATAGTAGCGGATCCCCGCGATCAGCCCCATCAGGTTCATCGTGAAGCCCCAGGAGGGGATCGCCGAGGCCAGCACGAGCATGACGTAGACCGTCACCAGCTCGCCCGTCGAAAGCCCCACACGCGGGCCCGCCCAGCGCAGCACGCCGTTCACCACGAAGATGAGGATGAAGAACAGGAAGATGGCGCCGCCCGTCGAGAAGTCCGCGCAGAGGGCCGAGCCCTTGACCTTCAGCACGCCGAAGGGCTCGCCCGCGGTCAGCGCCGCGCAGAGCACGGCGCCGACGATCACCGCGCGAAGCGTCACGCCGCGCTGGAAGGCGGCCAGGGGCGATGCAGTTGCGTCGGGGGAGGGCGTTGGGGCCTGGCTCATCGGCTCGTTGTGGGCTTCGGGGGCTGGGGCAAGGGGGTCAGCTTCTCCGTCAGGATCGTCAGCTCGCCGTGGCTGTCGGGCGGCGTGCCGCTCGGCTCGGGCGTGCGCCGAAGGACCACGAGCAGCGCGAGGCCGACCACCACCAGGGCCAGCACCACCACGATGGCTGCGAGCAATCCCCGCCGCTCGCCTGCCGCCTTCGCCTGCTGTCCAGGCCGGCAGGCGCGGTGGCCGGTCATCAACTCGCAGGCCTCGAGCGCCGTGAGCACATCGTCCATCGACTGGTACCGCTCCGCCGGGCGCTCGGCCGTCATCAGGGCCAGCAGGCGCTCGAAGGGCGCGGGCAGCGGACCGGCGTCGGCCAGCAGCTCGCCGACGGTCATCCCCAGGGCATAGACATCGCTCCGGGCGTCTGGCCGCCGGCCCGCGAGCTGCTCCGGGCTCAGGACGGGCGGCGTCGGCGCATCGCGGATCAGCCGGGTCACGCCCTGCTCGTCCAGGACGAGGTTCTCGGCACACACTCCCCCGTGCACTCCGCCCGCAGCGTGCAGCTTTCCGAGCGCCTCGGCGGCATCGCGCAGGATACCGAGCGCCTCGCCTAGAGCCAGCGCCCGCTCGCCAGCCACCGCGCTAACGCTCCGCAGCACAGGAGCCGCCATCACCAACCCGTCCGATAATAGCCATAGGGGCGGCGTATGGCCTTCCGCTTCTGGAAGGCGAAGAGCAGCAGCATCCCCGCCACGAAGCCGCCGATGTGCGCCCACCACGCCACCCCGCCCGTCTGCGCCATCCGCAGCGAGCCCATCCCGCTGATGAACTGAAGCACGAACCAGAAGCCCAGGACGATCACTGCCGGGAGCCGAATCACCGTGAGGAAGATCCCCAGCGGCACCAGCGTGGCTATCTGTGCCCGCGGGAACGCCAGCAGATACGCCCCGAGCACCCCTGCGATAGCTCCGCTCGCGCCGACCGTCGGCACGTTCGACGACGGGTCCACCGCCGTGTGTGCAGCCGCGGCCCCGAGGCCGCACAGCAGGTAGAAGACCAGGTACTTGGCGTGCCCCATCCTATCCTCGACGTTGTCGCCGAAGATCCACAGATACAGCATGTTCCCCACCAGATGCAGCAGCCCACCGTGCATGAACATCGAGGTCAGAGGCGTGAGGAGCACCGGGAACCGCTGGCCGGGCACCGGCTGGCCCCGAACCGCCCGCGCCACCTCCGCCGGCTGCATGGCGTACTCCGCGATCACCGTCGGCATCGCGCCGCGGCGCGTCTGGCGGAGCTGGCTCCACTCCACCAGGAAGACCGCCACGTTCATCACGATCAGCCCGATCGTCACGAACGGCACGGTGCCGGACGGATTGTAGTCGCGAAACGGGATCATTCCTGCATCCTGACAGTATGGCCGCGGCAGGCGGCATGATACCAGCAGCCACCGGGCGAGTCAACGTGGGGCAGATCGTGGCGTCTGTCACCTGATTGCAGGAAGCTGGCCGCTGGGGCGCTGATTGCACACTTCTGGAAGTGTGCAATCAGCGTGGGCGGGTTTCGTCAGGGTCGAGCGGTCACGCTGCTGTCAGGGGGCATCGGGCCAGGGGAAACTGCCCTGAGCCACGGCTCCAGAGGCCGCGCTGGGCCTGGCTGGCGGCGCGGGCCGGGGATTTCATAATCTTGTCTGGGCAAAGGCGAAACGATCCTCTTGACTTTGCGGTTCTCGACCGCTATAATCGACTTGTGAGGGCCACGGGCGACC
>CAZDNN010000618.1:2458-3863 GCA_964506385.1 uncultured Planctomycetota bacterium | reverse complement strand
GCTCGGATAGGACCTATAGGACTTATACGACCTATACGACCTATCCGACTATGCGACCGACAGGCCCCGCGCGCGGCAGGGAGCTTCGAGCGTCCATTCCACCTTGAGCACCGGCCGCGATTGGTGTATCCTCCAGGGCGTCGGGGAGCTTTGACCGCAAAGGAGGACGACGATGGCGAAGGAGATGGTGGGACGGCGCGAGTTCCTGGCGGGCGCGGCGGCGGCGACGCTGACGCTGGTGAAGCCGGGGTCGGCACGGGGCGCGGAGGCGAACTCGCGGCTCGAGGTCGGCGTCATCGGGCCGGGCGGACGCGGGAGATGGCTCTGCAATCTGTTCGAGAAGAACACACCGACGAAGATAGTCGCCGCGGCCGACTACTTCGGCGACCGCGTGGGCGCGGCGCGGAAGCAGTTCGGCCTGCCCGCCGACCGCTGCTTCAGCGGCGCGCTGTCGGCCTACAAGAAGCTGCTCGATCTCGACATCGACGCCGTGGCGATCCAGACCCCGCCGTGCTTCCACCCGCAGCAGGCCGCCGACGCCGTGGAGGCCGGCAAGCACGTCTACGTGGCCAAGCCCATCGCGGTGGACGTCCCGGGCTGCCAGCTCATCGCCGCCAGCGGCAAGAAGGCGACGGCGAAGAAGCTCGTGTTCCTCGTGGACTTCCAGACGCGGGCGAACCCCTTCTACATCGAGACGGTCAAGCGGGTGCAGCGGGGCGACCTCGGGGCCATCGTCCACGTGGATGCGAACTACCACGGCGGGCGCCTCGGCCGCAAGGGGCCGATGGAGGGGCCTGAGGGGCGGCTGCGCAACTGGCATTTCGACATCGCGCTCAGCGGCGACATCATCGTCGAGCAGTTCATCCACGCCCTCGACGTCGCCACCTGGTTCCTCGACGCCGAGCCCGTGAAGGCAGCGGGCACAGGCGGCCGCAAGGCGCGCTTCGAGGGCGACTGCTACGACCACTTCGCCGTCACCTTCTGGATGCCCGACGGCCTCGCCATCGCGTTCAGCGGCACCCAGTGCATCTCGGGCCACGGCGGGATCTACTGCCAGGTCTACGGCCCGGCCGGCACCGCGTTCACCCAGTATGGCGGCTGGGTCGGCATCCGCGCCAAGGGCGGCAAGAGCTACAAGGGCGGGAACACGGGGCCCATCTACCAGCAGGGCGCGGTAGAGAATATGAAGGCCTTCCACAAGGCCATCGCGGAGGGCAATGTCGCGAACCCGACGGTGGCGCCGAGCGTGCGGTCGAATCTCACCTGCATCCTCGGCCGCGAGGCCGCCTACGCCAACGATGTGGTCCTCTTCGCCGACCTGCTCAAGGACGCGAAGAAGGCCGACCTCAAGCTCGAAGGGGTCAAGGCGTGACGCAGGGGGAAGCGCTGCGCAAGACGGGCGGCT
>CAZDNN010000618.1:0-2358 GCA_964506385.1 uncultured Planctomycetota bacterium | reverse complement strand
GCTCGAAGGGGTCAAGGCGTGACGCAGGGGGAAGCGCTGCGCAAGACGGGCGGCTCTGAGGGGGGTGGGCTTCACTTGTCGGGGGTGCTCGTCGCGGGCCTCGCGTGCTGGAACTTGGCCCAGCGCTGCTGGTGGCGGCGCTCGATGAGGGTGAGGCGCTTCTGGAGCGTGCGTAGTGCGACGCCGTTGATGACGACGTAGGCGCCCATCACGGCGGTGAGGATCATGACGACGATGAGGCCCGTGCCCCGCCGTCGCCGCAGCGCGCGCAGCCATCGCCCGATCATCGTCCCACCTCCGCCGCGACCGCGCGGAACGTGAAACGCGGGCGGACGCGGACCTCTCGCTTCTTCGCCTTCACCTCGACCTCCCAACGCCACGAGCGCACGTGCTTGCCCTCGTCGAGCACCATCCGCGAGGCCGCCACGCCGCCGAGAGCGGGCATCCAGGCGCCGCCGCCGAGCCGCCGCTGGACCGTCTGGCCGGCAAGGCGGTAGCGGACCTCGCCTCCGCGCTGCGGGATGCACAGGACGCCGCCGTCGAGGGTCGGCCGGGCCGTGGCGGCGCGGACGTCGTCGCGCCAGCGCTCGCCCGCCTCCATGGCCCGGACCACGTCGCTGGTCTGGCGCATCAGGTCCCGCGTGTGGTCCCAGCATCTGTAGTAGCTGAGGAACGCGACGGTGATGACGATGCTGACGATGGCGATGTAGAGGAGCATTTCGAGGATGGTGTAGGCGCGGCGTGTCGCGTGGGGGTTCATGGCAGCGTCACCTCCCGGACCACGCGCCCGCCGTTGCCGCGCTGGGCAGGCTGCCACTCGAGGCGGAGGCGCGTGCCCTCGACGGAGAGGACGAATCGCCCGTCGGGCAGGCTGGCCGCGGCGTCGGCCTGGGGCTCGAGGGCGTGGGTGCCCTGGCCGTAGGCCCGCCACTCGCCGGCGGCGAGGCGCTCCATCTCGCCGTCCACGATCTCGATGGCGACGGCGCGGTAGTAGCTGGCGCGCAGGGCCCGCTGGTCACCGTACATCGAGGCGGCGACGCCGGCCAGGACGACGGCGAGGATGCCGACGGCAGCCGTCAGCTCGATGAGCATCGCCCCTCGCGTTCGCCGCCGTCTCACCATGCCGTCATCCCCCTGATGAGGCTGGTGAAGAGCTGGAAGACGCCGATGGCCATGGCCGCGACGATGGCGCCGTTGACCAGGACGATGGCCGAGGTGACGATCTGGGCCGTGGCCTGCTGCTGCTGGAAGGCGCGTGCGTCGAGCGACTCGTGCCAGCCTTCGAGCGCGGCGGCGAAGCCCTTGCCCGCCTGGGCCGCAGTGGCCAGGCGCCATCGGAACTCGCCGCTGCGGTCGAGCCGCGCCACCGCCTCGGTCAGCGGCGTCCCCTGCTCGAGCGCCCGGGCCACGCAGTCGGCGCGGCGCATGAGCAGGCGGTTCGTCGTGCTCCGCGCCGCCATGACCACCGCCTCGGCCTCGGGGAGGCCCGCGTCGAGCAGCACGCCGAGCATGGCCGAGAAGTCGCGCTGCACCCGCTTCCACTGCCACGGCACCAGCCGCTGCACCCAGCTCGCCGGCTCCTGGAGCCGCAGCGACGCGACGAGCCACGGCCCGATCGCATAGGAAACAGCCCCAAGCGCCAGCGCCAGCGGCACCGTCCACAGCACGAGGTACACCAGCGGGTTGCGGGTCAGCTCGTACAGGGTGCCGAACAGCGGGGGCATGTCGATCTGCATGTCCAGCCACATCTCCTGGAATCGCGGGAGGACGTAGATCCCGATGCCAGGCAGGACGACGAGTGTGGCGGCGAACACGCTGCCGAGGCCGAGGGCGATGAGGATGAAGTAGTGCATGGCGCTCCGCAGCCTCGCCCGCTCGTCGCCGAGGGTCTTGCGGCAGGCGGGGAGCACGCGGCCTACGTCGCCGGCGCGCTCGCCCGCGGCCAGCATCTCGACGAGGCGCGGCGGCAGGAAGCCGGGCCGCCAGTCGAGCGCCTGCGTCAGAGTCACCCCCTCCTCCAGCTCGCGGGCCACCCCGTGGAGGCCGCGGCCCAGCACACCCACCCCCTGCCGCGACAGGGTCACGATGGTCTGCTCGATGCTCGTGCCCTGGGCGAGGCCACGCTCCACGAGGTGGAGGAACAGGCGCGCCCGCTCCCGCCGCCGCAGCGGCAGCGTCAGCACCAGGTGAGCCAGCCACCCGATCAGGCCCAGCACGCCCAGCGATATCGCGAGCCCGACGCTCCACAGCACGAGGACCACGGGAGGCGGCGCGCCAAGGCCCATGGCCAGCGCCTGCATCGAGCTCAGCCCGTCCACGCTCATGGTGTCAGTACCCGATGGAGTTCATCAGTCTCAT
>CAZDNN010000617.1:0-3875 GCA_964506385.1 uncultured Planctomycetota bacterium | reverse complement strand
CGGGGCGAGACTCCTCAGCCTGCCGCGCCCCCGGCCCGGCCGCGGCGGTCAGCCGTCGTCGCGGCGCTCGTCGGGGAGCTGCCCCTCGTCGGCGAAGCTGTAGTAGCGGCCGTCGCCGACGATCACGTGGTCGAGCAGACGGATGCCGGTGAGTTTGCCGGTGGCGTAGAGCCGGCGGGTGATCTCGCGGTCGCGGCGGCTGGGGGTCGGGTCGCCGCTCGGGTGGTTGTGGACGCAGACGATCGCGCAGGCGCTCTCGCGGATGGCCTCGCTGAAGACCTCCCGGGGGTGGACCAGGCTCGCCGTCAGCGTGCCCTCGGAGACCGCGATCTCGCGGAACACGCGGTTGCGGGTGTCCAGCAGCAGGACGATGAAGGTCTCCTTTTTGCGGTCACGGAGCGCGGGCTCGCACATTTCGAAGACGGCATGGCTGTCGGTGATCTTGCGGCCTGGCGCCGCGGCCTGCTGGCTGGCGTGGCGGCGGCCGATCTCGAAGGCCGCCTTGATCTGCGCCGTCTTCGCCGGCCCGATGCCCTTGAGGCTCGACAGCTCGGCGGCGGTGCGGGTCGCCAGCGCCCGGAAGTTGCCATACTTGGCCAGCAGGCGGTGGGCGAGGCCGATGGCCGTCTCGTCGCGCGTGCCGGACCGCAGGATGATGGCGAGCAGCTCGGCGTCGGAGAGCGCCTGCTCGCCTTCGGCAAGGAGCCGCTCGCGGGGACGCTGGTCGGGCGGCAGGTCGGTGATGCTGGGCGTGCGGTGGTAGAACCTGCATTCGTCCCGCAGCGGGCACTCCTCGCACTGCGGCTCCTCCGCGCACACGACGCGGCGGATGCCCTCGGCGGGCGAGCAGTACATCTCGAGGACGCGGCGGACGCGCTCCTGCCGCTCCCCGGAGGCGCTGGCCATGCGGCCGACGAGGTCGAAGAGGTTGGCCGCAGGGGCGTTCTTGCGGATGAGCCCGACCCGGGAGAGCAGGCGCCGCAGCGCGGGGTCGCTGGCGAAGTGCTCGGGATACGCCGTCTCGGGCTCGGCGCAGCCGCCCAGCAGCTCGTCGAGCGGGCGCTCGGCCAGCTCCACGAGCCTGCCGCGCATCGCCCGATACATCTTCCGCAGCACCGAATGTTCACTGCGTTGGGCCACGCTGCCCTCCTGGCGGTATCATAGCCAAAACCCCCCTCTGGTCAACCCCCTCCGCCAGCGCGCGACGGGAGGGCGAGGCCCCAACCGAGCCGCGAACAGCGGCGGGGCCGTGCGTGGGAGCCGCGCCTGCGGGACGGCGAGCGCATGGACACAGATCCCACACTTCCGCAGGTGTGCGATCCGCCTGCGTCGCGGGGTGGGCGCTCGGCGCACGGGGGCGCGCCGGCAAGCGGCTCGGCCGGAGACTCGATGTCTCCATGCACGTGGGTCGAGGCCGTGCGTGGGAGCCGCGCCTGCGGGACGGCGAGCGCATCGACACAGATCCCACACTTCCGCAGGTGTGCGATCCGCCTGCGTCGCGGGGTGGGCGCTCGGCGCACGGGGGCGCGCCGGCAAGCGGCTCGGCCGGAGACTCGGCCTCCCTCTGGGCGCTGCTTGACCCTGGGCCCGGCGTGGGGGTAGAATCGGCGCGCCTTTCCTGGGGACACTCTCTTGCAGGGGCGAGCGATGAAGGCGGTTGTCTACGGCGGACCGGGCGAGTTCCGCATCGAGGACGTGCCGGCGCCGGCGCTGGAGCCGGGCGGGATGCTCGGGCGGGTGCTCTGCTGCGGGATCTGCGGCACCGACTACAAGCTGTTCCACAGCGAGAACCCGCGCTTCCCGCCAGGGTCGATCCTCGGCCACGAGTTCGTCGCCGAGATCGTCGAGGTCTCCGATGGCGTCGAGGGCTTCGACTTCGGCGACCGCGTGACCATGGCCACCACCGTGCCCTGCGGCGAGTGCTGGCTCTGTCGGCGGGGCCTTGCGAACCTGTGCCCGGAGGCGAGGTGCGTCGGCGCGGCGTACCAGGGGGCCTTCGCGGAACGGATCCCGCTGGCCGCACACGCGATCCGCATGGGCAACGTGGTCAAGGTCCCCGACGGCCTGTCGCGCGAGGCGGCGGCGCTGACCGAGCCGCTGAGCTGCGTCATCAACGCGCAGGAGGAGGCCCGCGTGGGCGAGGGGATGAGCGTGGTGGTCGTCGGCGCGGGGCCGCTGGGCTGCATGCACATCGAGGTGGCCAGGGCTCGCGGCGCATCGCAGGTCATCGCCGTCCAGCGCTCGCGGCCGCGCTGCGAGCTCGTCGCGGCCTTCGGCGTCGATGCCGTCATCTGCTCCCTCGACGAGGACCCCGCCGAGCGGGTCCGCGAGCTGACCGGCGGCCACGGCGCCGACCGCGTGATCGTCTGCGCGCCCGACCGCGGTGCCCAGGAGCAGTCGATCCAGCTTGCGTGCAAGGGCGGGGTCGTCAGCCTCTTCGCCAGCCTCCCGAAGGGCGCCTCCGAGATCGCGCTCGACAGCCGCATCATCCACTACGGCCAGATCGCCGTCGTCGGCTGCTCCGACTCCCGTGCCGAGCACGCAGTCGAGGCACTCCGCCTGCTCGAATCGGGCGCCGTCCGCGCCGACCGCCTCATCACCCACGAGGTCCGGCTCGACCGCATCCTCGATGGCATCGCCATCATGAAGCAGAGAGTCGGCCTCAAGGTGCTCGTGCGGGTCGCCTGAAGCGCCGCCCCTGCGCTCGCGCCCATGTTGCTGACTGGCCACCGCGCGTTGACGAATGTCAACATGCCGCCCAGAGCCACAACTCCTCTGTCGCCAACCAGATAGGCAGCGCGAGCGACACACGGTGATGATCCGCACGCAGCACGGAGCTCACCGGACCCGTGACAGTCCAGGCGTACTGCCTCGAGCCGGTGCGAGACCGCCGCGCCGAGACGGGGTGGGTCCATCTGGGATTGGAGAGGAGAGCGCCATGTGGCTGCCCCGATGGGGTGGGCCGTTGTGTTGATGGCGATCGCGCTCGCCGCGTACGGCGGGCCGGCCGACTGGACGACGGCGACGGTGGACGACGGCACGCCCTGCGGCAACTACAGCTCGATGGTGCTCGACGGCAGCCATGGGATCTACATCAGCTACCATCAGGGCGGAGGCACGGGCGCCTACGGCGAGTTGCGCTGCACCTGCAATAAAGGGCAGCACCTCCCGCCCGTGGCCGACGCCAACGGGCCCTACTCGGGCTACATCGGCGACATGGTCGTCCTCGTCGTCACCGTCCCTTCGCAAGTAGATGGCGATGCCGCCCTTCGGCACATCCTTCCGGCGATACCACCGCCACGGGCTGCTAGGGGATATCCCGGCAACGGCGGCGTCACATCCACATTTCCCCCCTCCCCGTTGTTGTCGGCGATGACGTAGCCATACTGATCTTCCGACTGCCGCAGTTCGTCTGGCCATTCGACCGGACCTGATAGTGTAGTGTCCTTCAGATCGACAATCGTAGGCAAACGCCAGCGTGTCGTGGGTGTGCTCTGTCGGTAGGTGCTGGTGAACTCCGCGCAGTCCTGGAGCCGCGCCTTGTCCGACGCCCAGTCTCGCCACGTCTGCCCCCCGTCGCTCGAAAGCTGGTAGACCAGTTCCGTCTCGATCTTCCCCTCGGTGTTGAACTCCCCTTGGGCGTACTCTTCCCTGAGATAGTGGATCGACTCAACTCCGAAGGTCCACGTGCTTTGGTGCTCGGGCGCGGCGATCCACTCGTTTGGCATTACAGCCTGCTTGTGGCCGGCCCCATCGGCCTGGCCCTGCGCTGGGCCAAGGAACTCGTCCTCGCCTTCGTTCCTACTGTCGAAGATCCTTAAGCTCGACTTTCGCCATCATGCGGGTCTCCGGATCGACGCAAGTTGTTGATGGAG
>CAZDNN010000616.1:0-3883 GCA_964506385.1 uncultured Planctomycetota bacterium | reverse complement strand
CGGAACGGCTGCTCCATGAAAATCTGGCGAAGCGCCTGGCGCTTTGCCACCCGGCACCACGGCACCAGCCGCGCGTTCAACGGCACCATCGCTATCGCCAGGACTGCCGCCATGGCCAGCGCCGGGTAGCACATGTACCGCAGCGGGATCCCGCTCACCCGAGTGGCCAGCAGCTCGTTGTCCGCCGACAGCCGCCCGTAGGTCATCACGCACGCCGAGAGCGTCGCCGCAGGCACCACCCACGCCAGCAGATACGGCAGCATGTAGGGCAGGAACCGCATCAGGCTCCCGAACCCCAGCCCCCGCCGCAACGGCTGGAACACCGCGCCCAGAATCATCACCGTCACAAGGACCGCGAAGCTCAGCGCGAAGCTCTTGACCAGCTCGCGGAGCACGTAGCGATGGAGCAGCGACACCATGGCGATTGCACCCGGCCCCTGGGGTCCCGGCCGTGTCCTATCAGCAGCCACATCTTGCACTTGCCACGGCGGATTATACCAGAAGGGTGCGGTCTTTCCAAGCTCCCTCCTTCTGACATCTCCGCCCACTCACGGGGAGACTGCACTTGCACGCGCCCGGCCGGGCGCGTATAGTGCCGCGGGGCCAAGGCTGATGGCAGGCGCGAGAGGAAGGAGGGGATACGCGATGCGCGTCCTGCTGGTGGAGGACGAGAAGTGGCTGGCGAACGCGGAGTCTGTAAGCCTGGCGAGCCCGTGCGCCGGCCTCGGTGAGCCCTTCGGCGGCCTGGCAAAGGCGATCCGCCAGAACCCCGCCAAGAGAAGCGTCGCCGCCTCCGTCGCCGCCTGGAGGGGTGGCCCCGCCTTGCCGAAGGAGCCCCGTCTGCCATGATCCTCACAGGCCGGCGCCTGGTCACGCTTCGCGATGTGGCGATTGTTCTCGCCCTGGGCGCCACTGTGCTCGTTCCTTCGCTTTTCACGCGCGATCCGTGGAACCCCGACGAGCCTCGCTACGCCGAGGTGGCGAGAGAGATGGTCGTGTCTGGCGACTATCTCGTGCCGCACCTCAACAGCGAGATCTACCCCGACAAGCCGCCGCTCTTCTTCTGGATGACGGCTGGGCTGATGCGCCTCGGCTTCGGTATCAACGCGGGCCGTGTCGTGGCCGCAGTGTTCGCGGCGGGCACATTGCTGCTCGTCTACCACCTCGGCCGCCGTCTTTGGGGGCGGGAAGCCGGTCTCTGGGCAGCCCTCGTGACGCTGACGACACTGCTGTTCGTGGGGATCAGCAAGTTCGGCGTCCTCGACCCGCCGCTCACGTTCTGCATCGTGGCGGCCATTTCGTGTGCTCTGGTCGCGATGGAGGGCGAAGGCCGTCGTCGGGGCGGGTGGTGGCTGGGCTTCTACGGGGCCATGGCGGCCGGGGTGCTCATCAAGGGGCCGGTCGCAGTCGCGGTGCCGGGGCTGATCGTCCTGGCCTACGGGCTCGTCTGCCGCAAGGCGCTCCGCGGAGGCGGGTGGTGGCATCTGGCGGGTGTGGCGCTGTTCGCTGGGTTGGTCGCATCGTGGCTCATCCCCGCCGTGCTCAAGGGCGGAAAGGCCTACGCCACCGAGATCGTGTTCAGCCAGACCGCCCGCCGCCTGGCGGAATCCCCGAGCCATCAGAAGCCGTTCTACTTCTATCTGGCCTACTCGCCCTTGTTCTTCCTGCCGTGGTCGCTCATCCTGCCGCTGGCCCTGGTGTCTGCCTGGAAGGCTGCGAGACATGAGCAGGAGCGACAAAGCTGGCTCCCGGTGTTGTGGTTCGCGGTCATACTGGTCTTCTTCTCGCTCGTCTCGGGCAAACGCGAGCGGTATATCCTGCCGGCCGTGCCAGCCGTTGGATTGCTCCTCGGGCGATATGTCACGAAGGTGATGCACGGCGCTTTGCCGTGGCCCAAGTGGCACCGCCGGCTGTGGCGGGCCACCCTTGTTCTCGGTGTCGTCGTCGCGGTCGCCGCGGCAGGTGCGACGCTGTGGCCAGAGAGCTTCGTCAGCCGCTATGAGTCCGGCATGGAAGCCAGCCAGGAGCTCCGCGGCGCCGCAGGCCCATGGCTTGTGGTTGCGGCGCTTCTCCCGCTTGCTGCCGTGGTGGCAGCGGCCCTCTATGCAGTCAGGCTCCCCGCCGATGCCCGGTCGGAGAAGCGTCGTGTCCCCTTGCTGGTCGGGGGCATGGTCGCCCTCTCGCTGCTGTTCGACCTCGTGGCGACGCCGTACATCAATCTCGTGAAGTCGGGGGCCTACTTCGCTGACAAGGCGAAGCCGTACATCGATTCAGCCGAGGACATCTACCTTCACAGACAAGACTATTCTGGGCTCTTCAACCTCTTCTTGCGCCGCGAGCGCATGGCTGTGCTGGAGACCGACGCGGATCTGGCAGAGGCGATGGCCTCGAAGCGTCGTGTGGCGGTCATCGTCAGGGAGAAGCACTGGCTCGAACTGCGCGGCAAGGTCCCAGGCTCCGTGGCGGTCCGCGACACTATCGGGCATCGGACGATGGCCCTCGTCGTCAACTGGGAGTCCGAGGCTCAGACAATGGACACGTCGACCCCCCCCTGGCTGACGGGGCGCTCTCTCTCCCCGCGCATCCCTCCGCGCGAGCCGGAGCCGTGGGTTCTCAACCACCCGCTGCGCGGCATCAAGAGCGAGACCCTGACGTACACGATGAGCGCCAGAGCCAGTGCAAAGGTCCAGCTCGGCACCATCACCGTTCACCTTTTCCGGGAGGGCACGGGAGACGAGCGCCAACTCGTCATCGAGGCCAAAGCGAAGGGCGGGGTCATCGGCTATCCGTTCGTATCGACCATCACGTCGCGTCTCCGCGACAGCGACTATAGCCAGATCGTGGAGGACCAGCTCCGCACGCGCCCAACCTACAAGCGCGGAGCCATGAGGTGGACCGACCAGGGCGTTGACTACCTCCGGCACCGCCACTGCAAGGACGCCGCCCACTGCCAGAACCCCCGCCACTTCGTCATCCAGCCCGACGGCCGCAAGGCGCACTGCACGAGAAAGGACTGTGGCGACAGGAGCCACTTCGTATGGCGGCTGAGCGCGCAGCATCAGGGCCTGGCGCCCGAGCGCACGTATGGGATGATTGCCGCCTGCTACCTCATGCGCGGCGTTGGCCTCGAGCCCGGCGGGCCCTCCCACACGCTTCGGGTCGTCTTCAAGAAAGACCTGTGGGACGTCAGCATTCGCGCCGAGGAGGAGACCGTTGTGGTGACCCCGTTGGGCAAGATCCCCTGCTACCGGATCAGCCTGAAGCCCACCCCGGTCTCCGAGCATGCGAAGAAGGACACCGAGGACTCAGAGGGGCCGTTCGGGCTGTCCGGTGATGTGGAATTCTACGCGGACAAGGAGACGAAGCAGCTCGTCCAGGTCCGAGGGCAGATCGAGTTCGGCGTCCTCTTCGAGGTCGTTATAATGCTCACAGGGCGCACCGTCGAGAAGCTCCACGAACATCCGACAACAGGCGGCAGCGAATGATGGGAATGTCGATGATGAGTCCAAGACACAATCCGTCAGTCGCCTCCGTCCTGGCCGTCCACAGGAGCGCGGCGGAGAGTGATACGGAGCGTACGACCCGCGACGCGATCGGACAGCACCCCACGGCCTAGCAGTCCGTGGCAGAAGTCCTTCGCAGACGAGTGCGAGGGATTCGGGCCGAGGTCAAGGCGCGAGATCGCAGGCGAATCGGTGGATTCGTCGAGATCTCGCAACGCGGAGATCGGCCCGAAGACCCGCACGCAGTCCGAACGGACTTCTGCCACGGGCTGCTAGCCCCTGAGGCAGGCAACGACGCCTCCTTTGCCGTCCGCCGCCACTGAGGACACTGTGATCGCACAACATGCACGTCGGAGGAATGTGGAACATGCTCCCAACGG
>CAZDNN010000615.1:0-3885 GCA_964506385.1 uncultured Planctomycetota bacterium | reverse complement strand
CCCGCCCGACTACCTCGAGGTCAGCCCCGAGGCCCGCATCTACGCGCTCCACAGCCACATGGACACCACGCTGACCCTCGTGCCGAGCCTCAAGGGCGCGCTCGACGCCGCCGTGCGCTACAGCCCGCTCTACGACAAGAAGCCGGCCGGCGGCTTCCGCCGAAAGGCGGGCCGTTTCGTCTTCGACATCTGGGGCGGACGCTACGCCGATATCGCCGACACGATGCAGCAGATGATCGACTACGGCTGCACGGACAGCCTGCTGACCGTCCATGTGTGGCAGCGCTGGGGCTACGACTACCGCCTGCCCGACATCTGGCCGCCCAATCCCGCCCTCGGCACCATCGACGATATGCGGAAGATCGCCGCCGTGTGCAAGCAGCACGACATCCCCTGGGGCCTCCACGACAACTACATCGACTTCTACCCCGACGCCGCCGACTACACGTACCGCCGCATCTGCTTCACCCGCGGCGGCCAGCCCATCAAGGCGTGGCTGAACGAGAGCCGCGACGCCCGCAGCTACCGCTGGCGGCCCGACTGCATCATGCCCTTCGTCCAGCGCAACCTGCGGCTGATCAAGCCCGCCGTCGCGCCGACCCACTACTTCATCGACGTCTTCACCTCGGCCCGAACCTTCGACTACTACGACCTCGACGGCACGTTCCACCCGAGCACGGAGACGCGCCGCTGCTGGGGCGAGGCATTCGCCTGGATCCGCGACACCCTCGGCGGCAACGCCCCGACCACCTCGGAGGCGGGGCACGACCAGCTCATCGGCTACCTCGACGGCGCCGACTGCCAGCACCTCCAGCTCAGCGACAGGCACCAGCGATTCCACATCTACCTGCCGTGCAAGGACTGGGAGCGGATCCCCTGGTTCGACGCCGTCAACCACACCCGCTTCAGCCTCCACGGCGTGGGCTACTCCAACCGCTACCAGGGCTTCCGCCCCCGCCGCCTCCACGGGATCACCAGCGACGACTACATCACCGCCGAGCTGCTCATGGGCCACGCCCTGATGATGGACCGCGGCGGCTTCGGCCGCGAGGCCGTCCGCAAGTACTGGCTCGCGCAGGACCTCATCCGCTCCCTCGCACTCGACACGATCGAGTCCGTGGAGCTCGTCGGCGGCGACATCCACCGCCAGATCGCCACCTGGCGCTCGGGGGCGAAGGTCTACATCAACCGCGGCGAGACGGACTGGCAGGTCGCGGGCAAGGTGCTCCCGCAGTACGGATGCTTCGCGAAGAGCGGAGAGGTCGAGACGAGCATCGAGCGGATCGGCGGCGTCATCGTCGAGCACTCGCGCGGCGCAGGCCGCTGGTACGTCAACGCCCGCACCCACGACCCCGGCCGCCCCCTCGCCATCCGCCCCGAGGCGAGGAAGCTCGAATACCTCGGCGGCCGCGACTTCAAGCTCGCCATCGCCTGGCACGCCGACGAGCCGGCGCCCAGGGACCTCCAGGCATTCGTCCACTTCGACTACCACCCCAAGGGCATGCGCGGCGACGCCATCGCCTTCCAGGGCGACCACGGCCTCGTCCCCTCCAGTCGCTGGAAAGGCACCGTCACCACATCCACTCCCATTGTCACGATCCCCGACGAGCATGGCCCCGGCCGCTACAAAGCATACGTCGGCCTCTACCACCCGGGGCCGGGCGGTCGCCGCTACCCGCTCACCGGCGACGACGACGGCTCGGGCCGCATCCGCCTCGGCGTCCTTGTCGTCGAGGGCAAGGGCGGCCAGATCACGGGCATTCGCCTCGAGAAGCACGAGCCGCCGCCCGTCCCGCAGCCGCGGGGCAACCGCGCAGGCAAGCCTATCGACTTCGGCCCCGCCCTCACCGACGGCGCCTTCCGCCTCCTGGCCGAGCGCGACCGGCTCGTGCTCATCCCCCTGCCCGACCAGCCCGCCTTCACGGTGAGCCTCCGTCTCGATCGCCTCGGGCTCGGCGGGCGGAAGCCGGCGTCCGTGTCGGCCGTTTCGAGGGACGGCCAGCTCCTCCGCAAGGTCCCCTGGCAGCCGACCGACCGCGGGCTCAGCCTCAAGACGCAGCCCGGCGAGTTCAAGTACGTCATCGGCTTCTGACCCCCGCCGCGGCCTGCGCACGGAGGGACGGCGAGACCGTGTACATCGCGGACTGCGGCGAATGGGTCCGGCCGTCGATCTTCTATGCCTGGGATGCGGAGACGGCGGAGGAGAAGTGGCGGCTCGAGATCGACGCCGACAACGTCGCGTCCAGCATCTCGCTGATCGGCGACCTCGCGGTCTTCGGCTGCGACAGGGACGGGGGCCGCGTCGCCGACTACTCGTACGACGTGAAGGGGACGTACGACATCTTCGCGCTGCCCCCCACGATGCTCACCCTCGGCGCGGCAGGCAAGGCCGGCGCCGAACGCCACACCCAGGCGTTCCGTGCCTACACCTCCCGCATCGCCATCCTCAAGCCCATCCTGACCGCCATCAAGGCCGAGATCGCGGGCAGGCAACGGTGAGGGCGAGGCTCATTCGCCCTCGCTGCCAAGCACGAGCGCCCTGAACTTCTTGTAGTACGTCTCGTGCTTCAGGCTCTCGTCGCCTGTCGCGCTCCGCAGCACGCCGAGCCCGGCCTCGTCCAGCCCCGCCTGTTCCTCACCGAAGTCGTGGAACCGAGGGGAGGCGAGCTTCCGGTACGTCTGCGGGTCCAAGGCCTTCGGGAGGATGCTTCTCGCTGCCCCAGTTCCTACGCCGTAGATCTTCTTCGCCCCCTCCGCCGCTCTCCCGTACGGGCCGAGCGACTTGAGCGACTCGCCGAGGACGCCGTCGGCCATCGCTCTGGCCAGATCCTTGAGCCGCTCTCTGAAGGGCTTGACCGCTCTGGCCGTGGGGAGCGCGGCGATCGGCACAGCGCCGTAGTTGGCCGTGGCGAATGCGTCGGTCGCGGCGGCGCGCTGCGCCTGGGCCTGGAGGAAGGCGGGATTCATCCGGAGCTGCCTCTCCAGGGCTTGCTGGCCGCCGGGCCGGGGGCGCAGGTCTACGACGGAGCTGTCCACGCAGATGTCGGGCTCGGGCGTGCCCTCGACGCCAAAGACCGCGGTCGCGGAGCCGCCCGACGAGGAGGAGTAGTTCCTGTAGAGCCGACAGCTCGGGTAGTGCCACGGCGGGTTCGACGGGCGGCCGCGGTGAAGCCAGGCCTCGGACAAGCTGGGGTCGAGCTCGATGGCTCGGCCCAGGTCGCGGAGTGCCTCGGCAGGGGCGCCCCTGCCAGCGTGGGCGCGCCCGCGGTTGAGGTGGCCGATGGCGCTGCCGGGCCGGAGCTTGAGGAGGGCGGAGAAGCGGCCGATCGCCTCCTCCCACTCGCGGCGCTCGCGGTGGGCGATGCCCTGGAGCAGGCTTTTCTGCCTCGCCCTCTGAGAAAAAGACAGCGTGCAAAAAGGCGTGCCAATCGGCTGCGGCGGCGGGCCACACTTCGCTGAAGTGTTACCCCCCATGTAATGTGCCCGGAGTCCATCGAGACATGCTTCCCGGAGGAGTGTCCACTGTCAAGGGCCTGGCCGCCCGCGAGACCCCAACGAGTGCAGGCGGGAGACGGGGGATAGCGGCTCAGGCGGACTGCTCGGCCTCGAGGGGGCCGGCGGTGCGGCCTTCGATGAACTGGCGGACGACGGGGTTGGTGGTGGCGCGGATCGTGTCGGGCGTGCCGGTTTCGATGATCCGGCCGTTGTGGAGCATGCCTATGCGGTCGGCGATGGTGTAGGCACTGGCCATGTCGTGGGTGACGACCATGGCGGTGATGCTGAGCTTTCGGCGCAGCTCGATGATCAGCTCGTTGACGGTGCTGGCCATTATGGGGTCGAGGCCGGCGGTCGGCTCGTCGTAGAGGATGATCTCGGGGTCGCGGA
>CAZDNN010000614.1:0-3888 GCA_964506385.1 uncultured Planctomycetota bacterium | reverse complement strand
GGCCACCTTGTCGTGCGGTCCGGGCGTCTTCTGCAAAGCGCCGATGATGATGCCGTCGGAGTTGGTGCCGCGTCGCAGGATCTCGTCGAACATGTACTCGAGGTGCGGCCGGTACTGCTTGCACTTCTCGGGCGCCGCCGCCCGATCGATGGCGAAGAGCAGGCCCAGCCCCCCGATGATCTCGCAGCCATGGTCCGAGAGACGGGACGGGACGAACTTCCCGGGGAGCAGGTAGTGATCGGCGAGCCGGTGCGCCCAGTCGAGATACCTCCGCTCGCCCGTCGCGCAGTAGAGCCGCGGGAGGATCTGGAGCAGCTCGCCGTTGACCTCGATGCTCCTCGACGGGATCTTGCCGCAGGGGGTGTCGTAGCGGGCGTGCTGGAACAGGTCGTCGGTGATCCCGCGCAGGCGCTCAAACCACGGGGCGTCCTTGCCCGTGATCTCGACGATCGGCACCAGGCCGTCCTTGGCGTACTCGCTGGCGCCGAAGACCATCGCGTCGAAGTTCGTGGCGATCTTCTGCCCCCTGTCCATGTCGTAGCGGACGGGCAGCCGATCCACGTGATTGCACAGCCGCTGCTCCGCCTTCAGCGTCTCGACCATCACGGTGTCGAGCACCGCCTTGTCGGTGTAGAAGGCGGCCCAAACGTAGAAGGGATAGCAGTCGGCCGCCGTGTCGCGGTAGTTCCACTGAGGCCCGGTAGCTCGGAACAGGCCGGACCGCTCGTCGCGGATGGGCAAGCACCGCTCGCGCAGCCAGCGCTGGACCTTGCTGAGCGCGATGCCGGCGAAGCGCGCGGAACGCGCGGCCCGCCGCCAGTCGGGCTTCGCGGGCGAGGCGTCCCAGAGCCGTCGGGTCTCGTCGGTCAGTTCAAAGCCGGGGAGCTCCGCCCACGTGGCCGACTGACCTCGGCCCGACGAGATTCGGGCCGTGCGGACCGGCTTGACCTTCGGCGCCGCAGTGCTCTTGCCCGCCAGGCGAACGCCCGCGAGGAACGCGACGTACCTGCTCCCCTTCCCGCTCAGCCTCACCGTCTCGCCGCCCGTCAGCTTGCCCAGGGGAATGGGGATCCAGGCGAAGGCCTCCTTCCGCACGTCCGCCAGCGAGCCGCTACGGCCCCCATAGGCGTAGTACAGCGTCCGCTTCGTCGGCCCCTTCGAGCCGAAAAGCACCTCGAGCCGGTCCTCCAGCCCGACGTCCTCCGGCAGCGTTACCTCGAGAGTCCACTCCGCCAGCCAGTAGTACTTCGTCCCCGCGAGTTCCTGTGGCCCCTCGGTGAACCGCACCTCCCCCGCCCCGGCGAGCGACGCGGCGGCCAGGATGCACGGCAGAACGTCGCGACATCTCATCCTTTCGTCCTCCGTCTCTCGCGCGTCCCGGCTCTCAGTTCGTCTTGGGCCACAGCGCGCCCCACTGTTGCTGCGAAAGGGGCGCGACGCCGAGCTTCTTGCAGGCCGCGAGATGGCGCTCGCGGAGCATCGTACGCCGGCGCGCGGCCTCGCGCGCGACACGGGCCTTGGCCACGCGCTCGAGGGCATCAGGGCCGATGACGGCGATGCAGCGGGCGATGGCGTCGCCCAGGGCCTCGCGGCGCGCGAGCAGCAGGTCGGGGTCGTGGGTGTACGCCTTGAAGCCGGCGACGATGTCGTCGCCCACGGCGAGCAGCTTGTGGGCCTCGGCGGCGACGGCGGCGTCCCTGTCCCCGAGGGCCTCGACGGCGTCGCGCAGGACGAGGTGGCTCTCCCAGTCCTCGATGCCGTCGCGGATGGCCTCGAAGCGCAGCGAGGAGATGGGCCCGGGGTAGAAGAGCATGCCGTCGCCGTTGGAGGGCCAGCCGCGGCTCCAGCCATCGGCCTTCCACTTCACGCGCGGATAGCGTTGAGCGGGGTCGGCGGCGAAGTTGCGCTCCCAGATGTTATAGCAGTAGTACTCGAAGCCCGTGACGCGGTACTTCCAGGTCATCCAGAAGAGCACGCGCGAGCAGATGAGCGGATACTCGACCTGGACGTTGGGATAGGGGTAGGCGGGGCCGGCGGCGACGTACCAGTAGAACTCCTCGCCGCGCGCCTGCGACTCGGCGATGAGGCCGGCGTTCGCCTCGTGGAGGCTGTAGACCTTGCTCTTCCCGCCGATCTGCGGGTCGTAGACGTCGATATAGCCGAGCAGCTCGTCGCGCGGGAAGCTGCCGCCGATCATGACCTGGACGCCGGGCAGGCGGGCGTGGACGAGGTCGGCGCGGCGGTGCATCTCGGCCCACTTGCTGGTCTCGTCGCCGATGTAGACGAGCGCGTAGTCGAGCGCGCCCAGCTTCTTCACGGTCTCGTAGCGGCCGGCGAGCTGGGCCATCTCGCCGCCGGTGCCGCGGAAGTTGCCGCTGAGGTACACCGTGTTCATCCCCCGCTCGAGGCAGTAGGCGAGGTCGCGCCGCGGCGAGAGGATGGGGATGTACTGCTCGGTCGGCGCGAAGCGGTGGTCGAGCAGGAAGTCGTAGTAGCGGCGGATGAGCTTCTCGTCGAACTCCTTGCCGTGGAAGCGCCCCGCCTTGTCCCACACGAACTGCCCCATGGTGTGGAAGTTCCACCGTTCGGGGATGGCGTAAGGCCACACCTTGACCTCGAGGCTCAGCTCGGCCGGCTTCGCGTTGTCGGCCCTGAGCGTGATGGTGCCACGGTAGGTACCCGGCTTCGTGTCGGGGCGCGTGCGCACGCGGAAGAGGAAGGGGTGGTGGACGTGCCGCCTGAGGGTGACGGGGCTTGCGGGGATCAGCGGATCGACGGTGTCGTAAAGCTTGCCTCGGAAGAAGACATCGCGGGTCTTCCAGTTGGCGCGGAGCTTGTACCAGTCCTGGCGGAAGCACTCGACGTCGGCGGCGGGGATCGTCTTGCCGCCGTCGCCTTCCAGGTCGGTCCACGTGAAGCGGACGTTCTCGAGGTCGGCGAGCGTCGGGTAGACGACGACCTGGAGGCCCTCGAACTCGTTGCGGGCCATCGACATCCTGTGTGTCGTCGCGTAGCCGCCGCGCCAGGCGTAGCGGGTCGAGCGGTCGCAGATGCGCCGAAGGCTGTGGGTCATGCCGACGAGGTAGTCGCGCTTGAGCGGGGCGAACTCGAGGACGAGCTTGGGCCGAAGCTCGGGCTTGCCGGCGTAGCTGGCCGACGGGATGTCGATCTCCCAGGTGCTGGGGAAGCGGCGGTCGGGGCAGCTCGTCGGCACCAGGATCACCCCGCGGTTGCTCTTCGGCTCCCGGAGCCACTTCTCGACGAGGGGCGTGACGTTGAAGTCGATCCACATCCCGTCCTCGGGCACGCCGAGGGTCAGCCAGGGGAAGGGCTGCCAGTACTTGTGCGGCGGGGCGAACAACTCGACGGAATCAACGGCCCCGGGCCGACGCCCGTTGCCGTAGTCCGTCTTCTCGTCGAAGGGAATTTCGGCAAGGGTCCTCGTCATTGCGTGACAGAAGATCTCCGTGAACATGTTTGCCTTGCGGGCCTGGGGCAGGAAGAGACGCAGGCGAGCTCGGGCGAGCCGCCGGCTTCGGAGGCCCTCCGGCAGCTTGAAGTGGACGATGAGGAAGTTCTGTGCTCCGCGCAGGTACAGACGCGTCGGCTCTGGCAGCCTCCCATAGGTGTTCCGCCAGAGGGTCGAGGTCTTGCAGCCGTCGTAGCCATCGACGCCCTGCTGAAGGGTGACGGTCGCCGCGAGCGCTCCGGTGCCCATCGCCAGCATCGCCACAACGGTCAGACTGCGCCGGACGATCATCGCTTCTTGGCCTCCTTGGGGAGCGTGCCGCCGAGGGCCGCCGCCGACATCGCCACTGCCGCAAGGAACACCCGCGCTCGCATCGAGACTCCCTCCACTCCACTTGCGGGAGCCATCAGGCTGGAGGT
>CAZDNN010000613.1:0-3895 GCA_964506385.1 uncultured Planctomycetota bacterium | reverse complement strand
CATTGACAACGCCCCAGAACGGCTCATACGAATCGGGCAGACCCTCGGAATCAATCGGGTGCGGACAGGACAGCGCGTGGTTGACGCCGGCAACGCTAACGTTGGCGCGCGGCGTTCGCATCTGGGCCTCTCGCTCAGCCAGAGCTTCACGAACCAGTGATCAATGAGCAATTGCCCTGCACCGCGCAACCTGCCGGTAGCTCCCCCCCCGCCCCGCCTGACGTCTTGCAGGCGATCCCTAGCACCTCCTCTGCCGCGAGGTCAATGACGCGGAGCTTCGGCTTCTCGTAGGGCAGTCTCTTCTGTGGTCTGGCTTCGGTGCTCATCTGGAACTCCTTCTCCCCGGCCGGGGGCTTCCTCCCGCACGATCGCCTGGTGGCGAAGGTGGCCGGTCTCGCAGAGGTACTCGGAGCGCGCGTCCTCCGCACCGGTCTCGATGGCGAAGAAAGCGGGACAATAGCCGCACAGCGCCCGCATCTCGCACGTGTTGCAGACGAACCCCGCGCTGGCCTTCTTCTCGTGGAGGCGCGGGATCTCTTCCTCCCAGCAGGCGCGAAACGTCCTCGTCAAAAGACTACCCGATGGTTCGTCAAGCATCAAGCATGGGCTCAGGTTGCCGTACGGATCGACGTGGAAGGCGGTGACCCCCGCACCGCACTGGTAGAGGGTCTCGGCGGGAGCCATGGCGCGCTGCCTGTGGTAGAAGTCGCGCCACTCCCTGAGCCGCTTCTCGTCCGCCATCTCCATGGCGACGACCTCTCTCGGCGGAACACGCAGCTCGAGCGGGGTCCGGTCGCCGTTGAAGCAGGGGGAAATGGCCGCGTCGAAGCGGAACCGCACGCCCATGCCCTCCGCCATCTCCTGGATGGCGAGGAACTCGTGCCGGTTGAGCGTCATCAGGATGGTCTTCAGCCCGACGTGGAGGCGAGCGTCCAGAAGACGCCGAATCCCGTCCAGGCAGCGCTCGAACGAGCCTGGCACGCCCGTGATCTCCTCGTAGGTCTCGGCCGTGGCTCCATAGAGGCTGATCTCGACCTGTCGCGGCGGGAGATCGACGAAGAGGTCCACGATCTCGTCCGAGATCAGCGTGCCGTTCGTGAAGACCGTCACGAGGAGCCCGCTGCGCTTCGCGTGGCGGTAGATCGCCGCGAAGTCCCGCCGCAGCAGGGGCTCTCCGCCCGTTATGAGCAGGTTCAGGCACCCTGCCTCGGTCGCCTGGTCGAGGATGGACAGCCACTGCGCTGTGCTGATCTCCCGGCCCTGGCCTCCGCGCCCGGTCCCGTGCGCGCCGAGATAGCAGTGCACACACCTCAGATTGCACCGATGGGTCAGCTCGATGCTGCCGGTCAGCGGGATTCGCTGCTCGGCCGCCCTGCGGTTGAGCTGCCTGAGGTAGTCGGCGTTGCTGAGCGGGTCGGTCTGCGGGCAGTCCATGGCTAGGACGCCTCCTGGATCAGCTCGGCCTCGACGAGCTCGGCGACGAACTCCTGGATGTCTGCCTCGGCGCGGCCCTCCTCGACGTCGAACGTCTCCAGCACGCTGTCCCGGACCTCGGCGAGGGTCTGCTTCCCGTCGAGCCGCTGCCAGATGTGTGCGCCGACGGGGTTGACCGAGAAGATCCTCTGGAGGTCCACCAGCCTGCCGCGGATGGGCACCAGGATCGTCTCTCCCGCGATCTCCCGCGAGACGATCTCCTCGCGCTTGGCGAGAACCGTGTCCCAACTGAGGTCTTCGGGCGGTTGTCCGCTGGTCATTCGCCTCTCCTGAGCTTCAGGCCCGGGTCGCCGAGCAGGTTGTAGAGGTCCAGTGTTGCCGAGCCTTGGCCTGCGGACGCCCGGTGCGCTTCGAGGATCGCGTCGCCCAGCACGCGCTCCCCCGGCCCCAGGACGCCGCGGAGGAACTCCTGCCCGAGAGCCTTGCTCTGCCGGTTGAGCAGCAGCCCCGAAGGCCCCCAGAAGGCGATGGCGCCCCCTGAAGGGTGCAGGACCAGCGCCTCGCCGAGGCAGTCGTGGCCGGGGATGGCGAACCGGCCGGTCAGACAGGTCAGCGTCGTCACGACGGGCAGGCGATCGGCGTTGCTCAGGGCGCTCACGTCGTCGAGGGTCAGCAGCCCCTCGTGGGCCAGGCGGTCCGGGCCGCCATGCCCCATGTAGTTGATGAGCAGCGCGCCGTCGTTGAACCCCTCGATGAGCTGCTGGCGGGCCTCGTTCAGCGGGACCTTCGACAGGTACACTTTGGCCGTCGCATAGCCTGGCGGCACGAGCTCCGCCAGCTCATCGCTGTCCCGGTGGTAGTCGCCGCTTGTGTCGGGGTTGTCGGCCGCCATGACGACCCGCCTCGTCCAGCTCGCCGAGCGATGCTCGTACGCTACAATCTTCTGCACGAGGGCGCCGAGCTCCGCCGCGTTGTTCGCCGGCAGGCGCCCGATGGCCAGTTGCGGCGCGAACTGGCGGTCCGAGACGAGCAGGCCATACCCCGTGCTCATCAGCAGCGGCGGCACCAGGTTCCCGCCGTGGCCCAGGTTGTCCTTGTAGTCGTACGTGCCGTTGCCGGCCAGCACGACGTACTTCGGCTCCCGCCGCCAGTTGCCGCAGGCATAGTCGAGGAACGCCTGGACGGCCCTCGGCGTGGCGATGCCGTGGTGGAACTCGTCGTAGATGTCCTCGAGCGTCACCACCATCGTGGCGAGGCCCTGTGCCTGCCTGTAGTCGGCCAGGGCCTGTGCGGCCTCCCTCAGTGCGGCCGGAGCGATCACCAGGTAGTCCGCGCGATTCCCCCGGTGCTTCAGGCGCGACGGCTCATCAGCCACCATGGAGGAGGGGCACTTCGCCGCCTCGGGCGTCACCGCCAGGTAGACGGCATCGGGCCATAACGGGGCGAAGCTCACCCGGCAGACCCCCTTCACCTCCTCGATGGTCGTCTCGACCACGTGGCTCGGGCTCCTGGGCATGGTCACATCCAGGACGAGGATCTGCGGCTGGGTGAACCCGCCGACGGTCACGACGGCATGGTCCTCCCCACGGCACAGCAGGCAGTCCTCGACCGCCTCGTAGAGCCGCTCGTAGACGAGGTCGAAGGAATCGACATAGAAGATGCTGTACGGGGCGCCCGTGTCCAGGACGCCCTCCACGGTCACCGTGTTTGCCCCGGGGCGGAGCAGCGCCGGGTGGATGGACAGCGTCGGCGAATGGGCTTCGAGGCCATCCCACCGGGCTTCGCCGATCTGCGTGTCGTTGAGGAAGATGCGAGCGTGGTGGTCGCGCTCGGCCTCCGTGTCCGTCGCGCCCTTCAAGTGCACGGTCAGCGCAGCCTCGCCCACCTTCGCGGCGCCGTCGGCACGGACCGTGAAGGACCTTCGTCCAAGGTCCGGATCGCCGCTGATCACGTAGTCCCAGAGCCAGAAATCCGCCTCCGGGTCGGTGAAGAGGCCCGTGGCCGGGGAGAGGTCCTCCTCGGCGTGGAGGGTTTGCGTGAAGGTCTGGGGGACCGGGGGCGGCACGGCCCCGCTCTCCCCCGCCTCGTCCATGAGAAGCCCCAGGCCCTGCTCCAGCCAGTAGACGTTCTCGTCCGTATAGATGCTGTCGAACCCCTGTCCGTAGAAGAAGAGGCCGGCGCCGCTCTGCACTGGGAGGTAGGCCACCGGCTCGCCCTGGCAGGTCAGCGCGAGGTGGCCCCGCTGGATCAGCCGCCCGATGGACCGTGGTGACTCTCCCAGCAGCGGCGCCAGTTGCGCGGCAGCCACGTAGTACAGCCCGTCCTCTCTCACGGCGATCTTGACGGCGCCTGACACCCACGGCCTGTGGCGGCGGCGCGCGTGCCTGGCCGGCGGTCGGCCTCGGCTGGTCGTGCGCCTCAGAACCCCCGCGGGACGCGGGCGCGGCGCCCGGCTGTAGGC
>CAZDNN010000612.1:0-3906 GCA_964506385.1 uncultured Planctomycetota bacterium | reverse complement strand
GACCTGCTCGCCTCCCATATCCGCCTCGCACCCTCCACACGCTAAACACGTACCAAGCTCCCGCTTGGGAACCAGGGATCTCCGAAGCTCCTGCTTCGGGATATCCGCGAGGCGGGAGCCTCGCAGATCGTGCGTTCCAAAGCCGGAGCTTGGGAACGAGGGAAGAGAATCCGAGGACGAGGACGACGACGACGACGAGGACGAGTGAAGAGGGGACCCCAACATCCGGGGTCCGACTCGATCGGGGGGACGGGCTTGACCTTCCGCGGCCGAAGCGCGATCATCACAGGCGGCCCGTGCCAGGCATGGGCCGCTATGACGCGCCCGACGTGGAGGCTTCGGCGATGCGGGGAGCCGCTCTGGTCGCATTGAGCGTGGGGCTTGTGGCGGGCTGCGCCCCGCTGTGGGGTCGGCGGCCGGCGGCCTTCGTGCCCATCGTCGAGCGGGCGTTCTCGCAGCGGGCCGCCGACCTCGCTCCCGCTCCTGCGCCACCGGGCCATGACGACGGGACGGCGAGGCTGGCGGCTATCGACCTCGTCGCGCGCTTCGTCCGCGTGCCGGTAGCGGGGCTGGCCGAGCTGCCGCTCGACACGGACAGGCCGGCCACCGTCCTCTCCGACGAGCAACTGCGCCAGTGCATCGAGCGGCTGGGGGCCATGGCGGACGTGGCCGTCGTGCAAGCGCCGCGGCTGCGTGTCCTGTCCACGCGGGCCGCCAGCTTCCAGACGCTGACCAGCTTCCAGTACGTCGCTGGCTACGAGCCGCCGCCCGGCCAGCCCATGGGCTCGCCGCCGACCCAGCCGATCGTCCGCGAGGCGCACGAGGGGCTGGTCCTGGACGTTGTGGCTCTCGCCGACGGCAAGGCCGTCACGCTATCGCGCTTCGCGGCCCGTTGGGTTCGGCTCGAGGCCATTTGCGCTAACCGCGCGACCATGGAGGCCGGGGGCAAGACCCTCGAGCTCCCCTTCCAGGAGCCGCTGGCACTCACCGCACGCGCCGCGCTGCCCGAGCCGTGCGCCCTGCGGCTCGAGGCGGGCCAGGCGCTGGCCGCGCCGCTCTCCGAGCGCGCGCTGGTGGTCGAGCGGTCGAACGTCCGCGCCCTGGTGCGCGACGGCCGCGCTGAGATGACCCGCGACGGCACGGCCCGCCGTCTCCGCCGCGCCACCGAGCAGGGCTACCCCCTCGGCCGCGACGTCGTCATCCTCGCCATCGTCACCGCCCGCGTGGCACCCCGCTGACGGTCCATTTCGCCTTGACTCCTCATGGCTGAATGTGGAGAATAACAATTCTCTGGGGTGTCTCTTCATGGACTCAGAGCGGCGTTCTGGACGCCGATTCCGAATGTACAGCGGCGCAGGTCGTCTAGCAAGAAGGAGAGAGGTCGGATCATGACGAAGCAGATGGCCACATTCGCGGCGATCGCCCTCATCGCCCTTGGCATCGCCCTCCCCGCAGCGGGCGGAGAGATGCCCAAGAAGTTCACCGAGACCATCATCGAGACCATCAAGGACGACCAGGGGAAGGTCTACAAGAAGGAACACAAGCTCGACATGGTCCTCATCCCCGGCGGCTCGTTCAAGATGGGCAGCCCCGAGGACGAAGAGGACCGCAAGAAGAACGAGGGCCCCCAGCACGAAGTCAAGGTCGCCCCCTTCTACATGGCCGCCACCGAGGCGACCCACACCCTCTACATGGTCTTCTACGACGAGACCCACCAGGGCAAGCGCGACAAGGGCCTCCAGGACCCCATGGCCGAGTGGAAGGAGGCCTGGGAGAAGGTCAAGAGCATCGACGCCATCACAGGCCCCACCCCCATCTACGGCGACATCACCATGGGCTGGGGCGAGGAAGAGATGCCCTCGCTCATGGCCTCGTGGTTCCAGGCCATGACCTTCTGCAAGTGGCTCAGCCTCAAGACGGGCAAGACCTATCGCCTGCCCACCGAGGCCGAGTGGGAGTACGCCGCCCGCGCCGGCACCACCACCCCGTACTTCTTCGGCGACGATCCCGACGACCTCGAGGACTACGCCTGGTACGAGGACAACGCCGACGACCAGGCCCACCCCGTGGCGAAGAAGAAGCCCAACCCGTGGGGCCTCTACGACATCTACGGGAACGTCGCCGAGTGGTGCATCGACTTCTACGCCCCCGACGTCTACGCCGCTCGCGCGAAGAACAACCCGTGGCCGAACGGCTACCTCGACAAGGGCAAGGTCCACGTGGCCCGCGGCGGCGCCTGGGAAAGCCCTGCGGAGGACTGCCGGAGCGCGGCCCGCTGGTTCGAGGAGGACTGGTGGCGCGCCGAGGACCCCCAGGAGCCCAAGAGCCGATGGTGGCTCCCCAAGCTCGGCATCATCGGCTTCCGAGTCGTCTGCGAAACCCAGCCGGGGAACCGCTGGGAAGTGCCAGCCAAGTAGCGCCCGCGGGCCCCGAGCACCGTCCGCCGCGCCCGCCTCACCCCTGTGCCTTCTCCCACTTGCCTTCCGTGAAGTCCGGGATCTTCACGGGCTTGCTGCCCTGGAGGATGGACTGCTCGGAGAGGGGGACGATGGCGCTCCAGGCGCAGGCGTCGGCGGCGGGGACCGGCGACGGGCCGCCGGTGCGGATGGCCTCGACGAACTCGTGGATCATGAAGAAGTCGGCGCCCCCATGCCCCGTCCGCTTCGCCTCCTCGCCCCAGCGGACCCACTTCTCGTGGCGGAACTCGCCCTCGAACGCCGCCAGCTTGTCCCACCCCTTCGAGCGCCCCTCGATCCAGACCCTGTCGGTCCGCGAGCGGTAGCAGCCCTGGGTGCCCTGGAGGGTGTAGTAGTTGTTGTTGCCGCCGGGGTGCGCGGAGTACATGTCGAAGCGGATGTCGATGACCACGCCCCTGGCCGTGCGGATGAGGGTGTTGTTGCTGTCGCCGAGCTTGAAGCGCACCGTGCGGGCCGGGTTGCCCTCGGGGAAGCGCTGCGCCGCGTAGCGCTCGATGGACGCCGAGCCCGTGGCCATGCTGACCAGCTCGACCATGCGGTCGCCGCGGTTCAGCCCCAGCCAGCGGGCGACGGGCCCAATCGAGTGAGTGGGGTAGACGTTGCCGCAGTGGTCGCGGCCCAGCTCGCCGCGCCAGGTGAGGGAGCCATCGCTGTTGAAGGCCAGGGAACGGCAGTCGTGGACGTAGCCGCACTCGGCGTAGGTCGGCTCGCCGAAGAGCCCCTTGGCGACCATGTTGGCAACGGTCATGACGTGGGGCCAGTAGCAGCAGTTCTCCGCCATCATGTAGAGCCTGCCGGTCTCCTTCTCGGCGCGAACGATGTCCCAGCACTCCTCGAGGGTGACGGCGGCGGCGACCTCGCACAGGACGTGCTTGCCCGCCCTCATGGCGTCCACGGCCATCCGCGCGTGCCACTGCATGGGGGTGGCGATGACCACCCCGTCGAGGTCATCGCGGGCCAGCAGGCGGCGGTAGTCGGTGGGGCCGCGGGAGTAGCCGTCCGGCTTGCGCCCCTCGCGCTGCTGCTCGACGACCGTGGCGGCGCGCTCGGTGCGCGCCTCGATGATGTCGCAGACGGCGGGGACCTCGGTGGCCGGGTTGCCCAGTGCCGTGCGCAGATGGCCCGTGCCGCGGCCGCCGACCCCGATGAAGCCCAGGCGGACGGCTCTAGCCGCCCCCTCGTCCTCAGCGGCGCCGGCGAGCCCCGCAGCCAGCCCTGCCGCTGCGCCCAGACGCAGGAAGCCCCGGCGGTCCGGCGAGTTGCCCATTTCTGTCCCTCCTTGCTATGGAACCTGCCGCGATGATAGCGGCGAGGGAGCCGGCGCGCAACAGGCGGCGCAGAGAGACGCCGTAGCCTGTTCCCAGGCCCTGCGGACCCGTTGGCAGCGGATCGGCGCCGGTTGATTCGTATCGGACCTCATGAGGTCCGA
>CAZDNN010000611.1:0-3907 GCA_964506385.1 uncultured Planctomycetota bacterium | reverse complement strand
CAGCACGTCGGCATCTTCACCGACGTGGGCCACCTCTCGGTCGTCGGCGAGCAGATCCCCATGGCAATCGACATCGCCTGGGACTACCTCCAGCTCTTCGCCCTCAAGGACCTCGCGTGGGAGAAGCCCATCGGTAGCCTCGAGGGCACCCGCAAGCTCCGGGTCGTGCCCTTCGGCCACGGGATGGTCGAGTGGGGCCGGTTCATCGAGACGCTCCAGGCCCGCGGCTACGATGGCGCGCTCTCCTTCCACTGCGAGTACAGCGGCTACCCGCCCGAGGCCGTCCTCGACCAGGCCGCCCTCGACGTCCGCTTCTTCCGCGGCCTGTGGGACAAGCTGGCATCCGCCTGAACGCTCCTGCGGCGGACGGGCCTCTCGATGGGGTGCAGGCCCGTGTGCGGCTCAGCGGGAGCTCCGCCCTCCCGTTCCGCCAGGCATTCTTGTCATTCAGGAACGGGCTCTCAGAACTGTTTAGCGCTAAACAGCATGAGGTGGTGCGGAGGCGCTGGCCCGCAGCCGCCAAGTCTGCCTTGACTCGGACGGCTCGCCACGTAGACTCTACAGCCCTGCTCACGCGACCCCACGGACCGCAGAGGAGCGTCACGCGATGGTCATCGTCATGATGGGCATGCAGGGCTCGGGCAAGGGCACCCAGTCGAAGATGCTGGCCGAGCGGCTCGGCCTGCCCCACATCTCGACGGGTGATATCTTCCGCGCCAACATAGGCCAGGGCACCGAGCTCGGCCAGAAGGCGAAGGCATACACCGATAAGGGCGAGCTGGTGCCCGACAGCATCACCATCGACATGGTGCGCGACCGCCTGGGCGAGGCCGACTGCGAGGGCGGATGCATCCTCGACGGCTTCCCCCGCAACGCCGTGCAGCTCGCGGCCCTCGAGTTCTTCCGCCCCGCCGACCATTGCGTGCTGCTCGAGCTCGACGAGGCCACGGCCATCGCGCGACTCGGCCAGCGGAGCGAATGCCCCAAGTGCGGCATCCTCTATGGCGCGAACAAGAAGCCGAAGACCGAGGGCCTGTGCGACGAGTGTGGCGGCCCCCTCAAGATCCGCTCCGACGACACCGATGTCGCCGCCATCCGCACCCGCCTCGAGAACTTCGCGCGCGAGATCGACGTGATGGTGCAGTACTACGACTGGAAGGGCTGCCTGCGCCGGGTCAATGGCTGCCAGACGGTCGAGGAGGTCTTCGCCGACGTGCTCGCGGCCCTCGGGGCGGAGTGAGACCGAAGGCAGACGGTTCCGGGTTCCTGGTGCCAGGTGCCAGGGGACCCGGGGCGGGCCGCTCCTCTTCTCCGAAACCCGGAACCTGGAACCCGAGGCCCCCTACTTCGCCGCTCTCCACTGGTTGTCCCTGAACGCGATTCCCGCCGTGTACTTCGGGCGCAGGAGCAGCAGGCGCCAGGAGCGGGTGGCCAGTTGGGCGACATAGACGAAGTCGCCTTCCTTCGCCTCCTTGAGGCCGCAGAGGGCCAGCTTCTTGGGGTCCTGGGGCCGGCAGGCGAGGTTCTGCTTGAGCTTGATCGTCGCGCCCTTGGCCAGGAACGCGGGGAGCGCGAGGCCGTGCTGGCTCGCGAGCTGCGCGAGGCTGTCGGCCTCGAGCGCGGCGTGGCCCTTGACCGAGCAGACCGCGAGCTTGCCGTTCGTGGCATCCCCGAAGAGGAAGACCGTGGGGTCGCCGGGGTCGATGCCCTTGATGGGCAGGCCGGCCTGCTCCATGAGTGTGGGGTTGCGGACCTTGCCGACCAGGGTATCGCCCTCGGCGAGGTTCTTCGCCTCCGTCGGCAGCTCGAGCTCCACGCCGAGCTGGTCCCTGGTCCACGACGGGAGCCAGCCGTTGCTCGGCGGTGCCCAGGCCCGCCGCGGCGCGGCGACGAGCGCGAGGGCGACGAGCGCTGCGATCGCGACCATCTTGGCCTTCATCGCACGATTCTCCTCAAAAGGGAATGGGGGGGAAGAGGGATGCTCGATTCTGGATGGTCGATCCTCGATGGAAGGGCAGGAGGCCCTTCACTCGTCCCGATGCTCCAGGGGCTGTCGGTTTATTCGCAGTGGCACGTACAGAATGGCGGATCTGCACGCCGGGGCGCGGGTTCCCGCGCGGAATCAGGCCATCCGTGAGGCCCCGGTCGAATAAACCGACAGCCCCTCCAGCGTCGGGACGGGACGAAGCACGCTCCAGCGTGGAAGATGGCAGTGGGGGCCTACTCTCATCTGTGACGCTGGAGCGTCGCCGCGTGCGTCCCGACGCTGGAGCATCGGGACGAGTGAGGCTTGGAAGAAGCGCATCTGAGGAGACGAAGCCCATGCGTCGGATCACCGTGCTTAGCGCCCTCGTCACTCTCGGCGCCGTCTCCTTCGCTGGGGACTGGCCGCAGTGGCAGGGGCCGAACCGCGACGCCAAGTGCATGGAGACCGGCCTGCTGAAGAAATGGCCGGAGGCCGGCCCCAGGCTGCTGTGGACCACCGAGGAGAACCTCGGGAAGGGCTTCTCCACCGTCTCGATCGCCGATGGCTCGATCTACACGACGGGCCTGCACGGCAAGGACGGCTGGCTCTACGCGCTCGACCTCGAGGGCACGCTGCGGTGGAAGCAGAAGTACGGCGTCGAGTACCAGAAGTTCGGCAAGGGCGCGCGCACGACGCCCACGGTGGACGGCGATCGCGTCTACATCATGAGCGGCATGGGCCTCGCCGCCTGCTACGAGGCCAAGACAGGCAAGCGAATCTGGGCGGTGGACACCTTCAAGAAGTTCGGTGGCCGCCAGATTACCTGGGGCATCGCCGAGTCGCCGCTGATCGTGGACGACAAGGTGGTCCTCACACCCGGCGGCCCCGACGCCGTCATGGTCGCCCTCAACAAGCTCACCGGCGAGACCATCTGGCAGACCAGGGGCCTCGACAACAAGTCAGCCTACGTCTCCCCCCTCCGCATCAAGGAGGGCAAGAAGGACCTCATCGTCACGATGACCGACAACCACATCATCGGCGTCCGGAGCAAGGACGGGACGCTCCTGTGGAAGCATCCCTATCGCGGCCAGTGCCAGGCCCACGTCAACACCCCCGTCTACCACGACGGCCAGGTCTACATCACCAGCGGCTACAACGCCGGCGGCGTGATGATGAAGCTCTCGGACGACGGCGAGCAGTGCGAGGTGCTCTGGAAGGACGACAACCTCGACGTCCACCACGGCGGCGTCGTGCTCGTGGACGGCCACATCTACGGCGCCAACTGGCACAGCAATCGCATCGGCAACTGGATCTGCCTCGACTGGAAGACCGGCGAGGTGAAGTACGACACCCGCTGGCAGTGCAAGGGCTCGATCCTCTACGCCGAGGGCATGCTCTACTGCTACGAGGAGAAGGGCGGTACTGTGGGGCTCGTCGAGTGCACCCCCAAGGGCTTCAAGGTCGTCAGCACCTTCAAGGTCACCCAGGGCGAGGGCCAGCATTGGGGCCACCCCGTCATCGCGCACGGCCGCCTCTACATCCGCCACGGCAGCAAGCTCATGTGCTACGACGTCAAGGCGAACTGATGCGCGACGCGTGACGCGAGGTCCGGGAGGGCGAGGCCCCTGTCGAGCCGCACGTGGGAACACCGTACTGACCGTTTCTGGAGACCGGTGATGAAGCGCCTGTGCTCGCTCTGCTGCGTCGCAATCCCCCTCATGGCTTCCGCCGCCCTGGCCGCCGACTGGCCACAGTGGCGCGGGCCGAACCGCGATGCCCTGTGCCCCGACAAGGGCCTGCTGACCGAGTGGCCGAAGGGCGGGCCGAAGCTCTATTGGAAGATCCAGGGGCTCGGGCGCGGCTACGCCTCCGTCGCCATCGCCAGGCTCCGCCTCTACACAATGGGCGACCGCCGAGTCCAGGGCAGACAGGAAGCGCAGT
>CAZDNN010000610.1:0-3910 GCA_964506385.1 uncultured Planctomycetota bacterium | reverse complement strand
GAGCTGATCCGCATCGAGGGCACGATCGACTACGAGGGGCCGACCGACACGCCAGTCCGGGGCATCGTCCTCCGCGGGCTCACGTTCATGCACGGCGACCGCCTGCCGTGGCACGGCCGCACGGGCTGGGGCCTCCAGCACGACTGGGAGCTGTTCGACAAGCCCACCGCCCTCGTGCGCCTGCGGGGCGCCGAGCGCTGCGCCGTCGAGGACTGCACGCTTACCGCCAGCGGCCACACGGCCGTCCGCCTCGACCTCCACGCCCAGCACAACCGCATCGTCGGCAATCACATCCACCACGTCGGCGGCGTCGGCGTCCTCCTCGCCGGCTACGGCCCTGGCACCAAGGACGCGAACAAGCACAACGAGGTGGCCAACAACCTCATCCACCACATCGGCCGCCAATACTGGGGCTCCGCCGCCATCTTCGCCTGGCAGAGCGGCGAGAACCGCATCGCCCACAACCACGTTCACCACATCCCCTACACCGCCATCCTCGCCACAGGCCGCATCCACCGCGCCCCGCCCGGCCCCGCCGAGTGCTCGCGCACCATCCGCCGCCACGAGGTCCCCAAGGACTTCGCCGGCCTGCCCTGGGCAAAGCGCGAGCCCTATCTCCACGCCCGCAGGAACCTCATCGCCTACAACGATCTCCACCACTGCATGGAGACCCTCGGCGACGGCAACTGCATCTACGTCTCCGGCGCCGGCGGCGGGAACATCGTGCGCGGCAACTACTGCCACGACTGCGTCGGCGCCTATATGAACGCCGTGATCCGCTGCGACGACGACCAGCACCAGACCCTGATCGAGCGAAATGTCTGCGCCCGCACCGGCGGCCACGGCGAGGGCATCATCTCCAAGGGCGACAACGACATCGTCAACAACGTCGTCGCCGACCTGCGGCCCGTCCATCGCCATCGCGGCTACATCGTCTTCCCCTACGGGAACCTCCAGGGCGCGACCGTCGAGCACAATATCCTCTACTCGCGCCGCAAGGGCCAGACCCTCTACCACGAGGGCGGCAGCCGACGAGGCGGCGGCCCACCGCGGCTCCGCGACACGACGACCGACCGCAACCTCTACTGGTGCAGCGCTGACGAGAAGTGGGCCGCCAGGCACCTCGCCAGATGCCGCCCCCAGGGCATCGACGCCCACAGCCGCATCGCCGACCCGCTCTTCAAGGACATCGATCGCGGCGACTTCGGCTTCCGCGACGGCTCCCCCGCCCCCGGCCTCGGCATCGAGCCGCTCGACACGAGCCAGGCCGGCCTCGAGGAGCCCTACCGCACCCGCCTGCTCGGCCGCATCATCACCACCCGCATCGAGCCGGGCGGCGGCGTGCTCGACAAGCCCGTTCACGTCACCATCACGTGCAGCGCGCCCGACGCCGCGATCCACTACACCCTCGACGGCTCGGAGCCGACCGAGGCGTCGCGACGCTACTCCGAGCCCTTCGTCCTCGAGAGGCCCGCCACCGTGCGCGCCAGGGCCTTCGCGCCGCAGGGCAGCGACTTCGCGGGCGCCGTCGCACAGTTCCTCCCGCCGCCGCAGCCCATCGTCGAGGACTTCGAGGACGTGCCCGTCGGCAACACCACGCCCAACGCCACGACGAGCGAGGACGCGAAGAAGAAGCAGTACACGGCGCGGGTCAGCGACGAGCAGGCCGCGGGCGGCACCCGCAGCCTGAAGTTCACCGACGGCCCCGGCCAGCAGCACCCGTTCAGCCCCCACGTCTACTACCGCTGCCGGTTCGTCGAGGGCCGGATGGTCGGGCGGCTGGCCGTGCGGCTCGACGCCAACGCGCAGTTCCGCTACCAGTGGCGCCACTACGAGGGCAGCGGCTACCGCGAGGGGCCCACGATCTTCATCACGCCAGGTGGCAAGCTCCAGCACGGAGGCAAGACGCTCCTCACACTGCCCGTCGGGCAGTGGGTGCGCTTCGAGGTGCGGTGTGATCTGGGGGAGAAACCGAAGCCGACGTTCGCCCTGCGCGTCTGGCTGCCTGGGGCCTCGGAGCCGAAGCTCTTCGCCGCCCTCCCCCACGACGCCGGCTTCGAGCGCCTCGACTGGGTCGGCCTCATCGCCAACGGCCAGCGCGCGTGCGTCTTCTATGTGGATGACGTCGAGGTCCGGCCGGCGGAGTGACCGACAGGCTACGCGTCAGATGCGGCACCCGACGACGCAGCGCCTGTTCCGTTCTCGTCGCTCCCGACAACCCGCTCGGCCCACTGAACAACTGCCTCGGCGCACGTGATCGCGTCGTCACAATCCTCGTTGGACACCTCGCCTCCGAGCCCTGGATAGCGTGTCAGAACTGCGTAGTCGGTCAGCTCCGTTGCGGCGGCTACCTGGTCTGGGAGTGTGATGCCGCTCTCGGAGACCAGCGTGAGCAGTTCCGCGATGTCGTGGACCTTTGGGAAGTCCACTCCCCGTGACAGGAGCACACCCTTGATGGCCTTCTCGGCAGCCTGCTGTGCCTCGAAGCACACGTCCTCAGGATAGACGTCGTCGCTGTCCTTGGTGATGTGGGCCTTCGCCAGGTTGCTTCGCGCCCGGTTGAGCCACTCACGCGGATCGTCCGCTGGGTACCGCGTCGGCGGCGACATAGACTTCTTCCCCCTCCTGCAAAGCGGGTCGGTAGATGAGGCCGAGGCTCTGCCCGTAGCGCTCGATGTCCTCGGGCGTTGCCACAATGATGTCGACGGCCTGACCGACGCCAAGCATGTGGCGGTAGATCCTCTGCGAGAGACGGCGGTGGTGAACGGGTCCGTCCACGATCACCAGGAGATCGATGTCGCTGTCGGGCCCCATCGTGCCGCGGGCGGCGGAGCCGAACATGATGATCCGCCGGGGGTGAGCGACCTCGACGATGCGCCGGATGATCTCATCGAGCTGCGGAGGCTTCGTCATCGCTCCCGCCTTCGTAAGCGCCCTCCCCCGCTGCATTAGACCACGGCACAGACACCATGTCAACGGGCGGCGCCTCACCGCGGGGCGCAATCGGCAATCGGCAATCGCAAATCGGCAATCACCCCGTCACTTCCGCCCAAAGTGCTTGTCCGCGAAGTCCATGTACTGCTGCCAGTCGTAGTCGGTGACGCCGTGCTTGCCGGGGCGGATGTGGTAGCCGATGGTGCCGTGGATGGGCTTGTTCACCGGCGGCATCTCGGTTGCGGGCAGGCCCTCGAGGCCGAAGAGCTTGTAGACCGGGCTGGCGTGCAGGCAGGAGAGGAACTCGCCCCGCGGGTCCGCCCAGCGGTCCTGCTGGGCGCTGGCAACATAGACGGGGCGCGGGGCCATGAGGGCGACGAGCATGTGCTGATCGACAGGGCAGGCCCCCTCGTTGTCGTTGTACTTCCTGAAGTTGGTGCAGAACCAGTGGGGGAAGCTGGTGTTGATGCGCTTGACAGTCTCGCCGAAGGCGCGACGGCTGAGCGCGGCGCCGCCGCAGCCGCTGTCATTCGAGATGGTGATGGCGAAGCGCTCATCACGCGCGCCGGCCCACAGGGCGGTCTTCCCGAGCCGCGAGTGCCCCATGACGATCACGCGCCTGGCGTCCACGGCCTTGTCGGTCTCCAGGTAGTCGAGGCCGCGGGCCAGGCCCCACGCCCAGGCACAGATCGAGCCCCAGGAGTCCGGCCCCCGCTTTCCCTTGTCGAAAAGGGGATGGACGCCGTTGTGGAAGCCGTCGTGGTAGTCGGGGTCGATGTCGCCGTAGTAGATGGTGGCGAGGCCGTAGCCGCGCGCGAGGATCTTCGCGACGGGCCAGCGCGAGCGTGCCGCGCCCCGCGATTTCTCGGTCGCGCGGTTCTTCGCGACGCCCGGGTAGCTCTTGCGGACCCAGCTTCGCGTCAGGCGGATGGCCGAGCCGGGGAGGATCGAGCGGTTGCCCTGGAAGTTGAGCGTG
>CAZDNN010000609.1:0-3917 GCA_964506385.1 uncultured Planctomycetota bacterium | reverse complement strand
CTCAGCGGGAGCTTCGCCCTCCCGCACCGGGACTTTCCGCAACAGGAACTAACTACGGCCGGCGGCGTCGGCAGTGCCGGATGACCCGCCTTCGCGAGGGCGATGAAGCCCGGCTACGGCGGGCGGAGGCGGCTGGCCGCGAATGCGACATCATCCGGGACGGGCAGCCTCGGCCTGACGATCTCCGAGTATCTTCGCCAATGCCACAAGCGCGCCGTCGAGGCGCTCAGGAAGGGGTGAATCCCCATGGGCAGCGTGTTCAAGCGGACACGGGTCAAGAACGGCAGACGCGTGAAGGAGGGCAAGTACACCATCAAGTATCGGCTCGCCGACGGGCCATCACGCCGAGGGAGTTCGAGCGGCTCGTGGCGGCGGCGAGGACGCGCGCGGTCGACGCCTACGTGCGGACCCATCCGCAGGCCCCCGAGGAGAAGCAGGCCGAGTTGCGGCACAACGGCGAGAGCCGGGCGATTGCCTACCAGCTCGCCGGCCTCGCCGGGCTGCGGTACAACGAGGTCAAGACCCTCTGCTGGGGTGACATCGACTTCGACAAGGCCCCCGCGCGGATCACCATCCGGGCCAAGAACGCCAAGAGCAAGCGCGAGGACACGATTCCCATCTCGGACGCTCTGGCCACGGCCCTGATGCGGTGGTTCGATGCGGAGAGGGACCGGCTGGGACGGTCGCCCGCTCCCGACGAGCGGGTGGTCCACGTCGGCAGTCGGTTCCGGGAGTCGTTCAAGAAGGACTGCGAGGCAGCGGGAATCAAGACCAAGGACGCTTCGGAGCGGTACTTCGACTTCCACGCCCTGCGGCACAGCTTCGCAAGCTGGCTGGCGCAGGCAGGGACTCATCCGAAAGTCGCTCAGGAGCTACTGAGGCATACGGACGTGCGGTTGACGTTGAAGCACTACACCCACACCACGCCGCAGCAGCAGGCGTCGGCGCTTGCGGCGCTCCCCACCCTGGAAAACGGCGCCCCCAACTCCACCACGGATTCCACCACGGGTCAGTCGGGCGAGGCCGAGACATGTGCTGACGTGTCGTCTGAGGGCAAGACGGCAGATCGGCCAGCAGACGGCGGATACGCGGCAGAATGTGGACATGAGAAAGGGGCTGACGGTAACCGTCAACCCCTGTCCCAGTGGTGGAGGCGGGGGGAATCGAACCCCCGTCCCGTGACAGCTCGCCAGGAGCTTCTACGTGCGTAGTCTACCGATTGGGGTTCGCGTCGGTGGGCTCCGGTAGACGGGATCCCACGTCGGCTAGCTCGAACACGAGTTCTCACTGCCCGTCCGTCGAGCAAGGACGGGCAGCCAGCCCGCTGCTTTCGTCCCTGGGCCCCCGCGGGCTGGGGCGAAGGGGCGGGTCGCGTGTTTACGCGGCCAGTGCCATCTCGTGGTTGGCAGTTGTTGGTGTGTCAGGTGTTTTACGAGGCCGCCTGACAACCTCGGCACGCCACTCCTGACTCGGTCTGCCCGGTCGATACCAGATCGCCCCCAGGCCCTGTGGCGAAGCCACGGGGCATTTCAGATGCCGAATGCCAGATTCCAGATGCCGAACGCCAGATGCCAGATGGAAGATGGGGGTCAGCGGCGGCGGGCGGCGGCGCGGTCCATCTGGCGCTGGTGGTCGCGCTTCTTGATGTCCTGCCGCTTGTCGTACTGGCGCTTGCCGCGTGCGAGGCCGATCTCGACTTTGGCGAGGCCCCGCCGGAAGTAGATGCGCAGGGGCAAGAGGGTGAAGCCCCGCTCGGTGACTTTGGTGCGGATGCGGCGGATCTCGCGTCGGTGGAGGAGGAGCTTGCGCTTGCGGGTCGGGTCGTGGTTGTCGCGGGCGCTCTTGTCGTAGGGGCTGATGTGGAGCCCGACCAGGTAGATCTCGTCGCCGTCGATGCGGGCGTAGGCGTCGGCCATCTGGACGCTGCCGTTGCGGAGGCTTTTGACTTCGGTGCCGACGAGCACGATGCCGGCTTCCCACTTGTCAAAGATCGCGTAGTCGCGGTACGCTTTCTTGTTGCGTGCGACGGGCTTGATTGCGTCCTCGGCCATCGGTCTGTCCTCAGGGCACGCCGCCTTTCGCACGCTCTGTCATTATACCACGCAGGGGCGGATTTGCAATGGGGCGGGGCGCGTTTACAATGGCGGGCGGGAGGACGATGGGTGCGAGAGGAGCGGGCGATGGCGGTGCGGAAGGCGCAGGTGGGCGATGCGCCGGCGATCCAGGCGCTGGTGAATGTCTATGCGCGGCAGGAGCGGATGCTGTCGCTGTCGCTGAGCGAGGTGTACGAGCGGCTGCGGGATTTCTTTGTGTTCGAGGAGGAGGGGGTTCTGGCGGGGTGTTGTGCGCTGCACGTGGTGTGGGAGGATCTGGCGGAGATCCGGTCGCTGGCGGTGCGGGAGGATCGGATGGGGCAGGGGGTGGCGCGGGCGCTGGTGGCGGCGTGCGTGGGGGAGGCGCCGGGCCTGGGGGTACGGCGGGTGTTCACGCTGACCTATCTGCCGGGCTTCTTCGAGAATCTGGGGATGGCGCAGGTGGATAAGGAGACGCTGCCGCACAAGGTGTGGATGGATTGCGTGCGGTGCCCGCATTTCCCGAATTGCGATGAGGTGGCGCTGCTCGCGGCGGTGGACGAGGAGGGGATCGTGAGGGGGAGGGGGGAGGACGGTGAGGGGTGACGGGCTCGGGCGTCGGCCGGTGCTCCGGGGCTGTTTCCGGCGAGAATGGGCTTGACAGGGCAGTGGCGGTGGTCTATCCTCTCTCCCAATGATGGTGTAGTCGCTGAGGGCATGCCACAAGATGCGCCGCCCGTGCCGTGGGGCAGCGAGCGATGGGAGGTCTCTTTGTGTCGGGTCGTGGGAGTGCCCGTGCCCGACGGTTCCCGTGCGTGTGAAAGGAGCACTCGATGGCAGAAGGTGAGGCACCCGCTGGCGGGAAGAGCTGGATGGTGGCGCTGCTCCTGGCGCTGCTCCTGGGCTGGCTCGGCGCAGACCGTTTCTACCTGGGCTATGTCGGTCTGGGTATCCTGAAGCTGATCACATGTGGCGGCCTCGGGATCTGGTCGATCATCGACATCATCCTGATCGCGATGGGGAAGATGAAGGCCGCCGATGGGAGCGAGCTCCAGAAGTAGTCGCTCGCGCGCCCGGACCATCTTCTTGATGGGCTGCAACACGCCGTTCGTCCTGCAGGCGGCTCTGGCTGTGTTACGCGCCTGTACCGGGGGCGGGGCCTGGTGGCCCTGCCCCGTGGCGCGTCTGCTCGGGTGGTGTCCCCCGTGTGGAAGGAGGGCCGTGATGGTCTATGCGGGCTTCTGGCGGCGGCTGGTGGCGGCGATCATCGACTCGCTGATCCTCGGCGCCTGTGGTTGCATCGCCGGCGGCGTCTTTGGCGGCGTCATGGGCGGGGTGATGGGCGTGTCGGGGGTCAGGCCTGAAGCCATCCAGGGCGTCGCGGCATTCGGCGGATGGGTCATTGGCATCGTGCTCAACTGGCTTTACTTCACGTTGATGGAGGCCTCGTCGTTCCAGGCGACCCTTGGGAAGATGGCGATCGGGATCAAGGTCACGGACCTCCAGGGCGACCGAATATCCTACGGCCGCGCCAATGCCCGCTACTGGTCGAAATTCCTGTCCACGATGATCTTTCTGATCGGCTACATCATGGCCGGGTTCACGGAGAAGAAGCAGGCGCTGCACGATATCATCGCGAGCTGCCTGGTGGTCTTGAAGGGCTAGCAGTCCGAACGGACTTCTGCCACGGGCTGCTAGAGCCGCCCTTCCCCACGGCTGCTCGCGCGAGCCGGCCGAAGAGCAGCATGCGATCGAGTTCGCCGATGTGCTCCCCCGCGATGTGGGGGGCTGAGCGAGACGAAGCCCGTGCACCAACAGACGCACTATGTGTTCGGCCCCGTGCCG
>CAZDNN010000608.1:0-3925 GCA_964506385.1 uncultured Planctomycetota bacterium | reverse complement strand
CAGTGAACGGCCTGCGGTTGTAGATGATGGGGAGGCCCCAGGCATCGACCAGCTCGGGGTAATCGTTCTCGTCGTAGTCGGAGAGGAAGCTCTCCTTGACGGTCATGAAGTCGCGCTTGGCCTGAATGGCCCTCTGTTGAGCAGCGGGCCTGCCTTTCTCGCCGCCGTAGAGGCCGCGGCCGAGGAAGATCACGAGGCACTCGGGGCTGTAGGCCTGAGTGCCGTACTTCTCGGGCGGGGGCTCGCCGTAGGTGGTGCTGTACTGCTCGATGTTCATGGCGACCTGGGTGATGAGCTGCTGGCAGACCTTGCGGGTGGCGGCGCCGCGGGCGACGACGACCGCTGCGAGGATCATGCCGGCGAGGATGGCGATGACCGTGATCACCACGAGAAGCTCGATGAGGGTGAAGCCGCCCCTGGCGCCGCGATGGCGGGCGGGCAGGCCAGGTCTCGTCAGGGCTCGTCGCATGGGGCTCTCGCTTTCCGTCGCCGGGGCTCACCGCTTCCAGACGGGGATGTCGTCGGCGGCGTTGCCATCGGCGTTCTGATTCATGGCCTTCTGGCAGTACTGGGCGAGGTTCTCCGCAGGGTCGGGCACAAGCTCGTAGCCGCTCTGGCCGTATGCGGGGCCGGTCTGGCCGTCCCGCCCGAGGGAGTAGAGGTCGTAGGAATCGGGGCGGTGCCAGGGCTTGCCGCCGTTGCCGCTAAGGGGGTAGTCGGCTACGTAGAGGTCATGGCCTATCGGGAAGGGGGGGCGGTTGTAGAGCAGGGGACGGCCCCAGGCGTCCACCACCTCGGGGAAGCCGTTGTCATTGTAGTCCTGGAGCTCGGCGCGGCGCGAGAAGCTGACGTAGGGCACGTGCCCCTCGATGTTCGGGATGTAGCCCCTGACGTCGGCGTTGTTCGCGATGTTGGGGTTGCCCAGCGCTCCGGCCAGCATTTCTGGCGGGAGGATCGCCGAGGTGGTGGGCACCTTGAATCCGGGGTACTGAAGGGACGAGATGCCCGACAGGAACGACGCGGGGATATAGTCGGGCGGGAGCATGGTCGTGTCTTTCTCGAACGCGGCGATGGCGAGCTCAATGCGGCGGATGAGGCTCTCGGTGGAGGCCTTCTTCATGGCGTTGCTGACGGCCATGAGCGCCGGGAGCAGGATGCCGGCGAGGATGGCGATGATCGCGATCACGACGAGGAGCTCGATGAGGGTGAAGCCCCGAGAGATCCCGCGGTTGTGAAGTGTCCGCCTCATGATCCTGTGCTCCTGCTCGGGGCTAATCCCAGCTCGTGATGTCGTCTTCGTCCTCACCGTAAGGGGCGTCGAGCGCGTTCGTGTTGAACTGGGAGTAGTTGTTCTTCGGGTGATCGAGGTTCATCCTGGCGGTCTGGCCGTTGGGGCCGACGCTGAAGAGGTCGTAGCTGCTCTCGCTGTGGATCGGGTCGCCGGCCGTGTTCCAGTAGCTGGCGCTCTTCCCCGGCCAGCCGGGGCGGTTGTAGAGGAAGGGCCGCTCCCAGGAGTCCACGGCGACGCGCAGCTTGTTCTGATCGTACCGGCCGGTGTAGTCGGCGTTCTTGAACTGCACGTCGGCCTGGAGCTCGAGGTAGGGGTGCTTGCGCGTGAGGTTGGGGTTGGCGAGGTAGTAGTAGAGGGCTTCTCCTGTGGCCCGCCAGGTGGCGGAGAAGCGGTTGCTGCTGGCGCTGGCCTTGGGGTCGTAGCCCACGTACTTGACGAAGCTGGATGTGTCGAGCTTGTCGGGGGGGAAGTGCCCCCAGTCCTCGTTGTAGCGGCCGAGGGCGCCGGTGATCTGGCTGAGGAGTGTCTTGGTGCTGGCGACCTTGGCCTGGACCCTGGCGATGTGGATGATGGGGAGGAGGATGCCGGCGAGGATGGCGATGACGGCCATGGTGACGAGGAGCTCGATGAGGGTGAAGCCGCCGCGGCGCCCGCGTGGCGTAAGTGCAAGGCAGGGCGTGCGTTGGGCCGTCAGGGTGGTCATTGTGCGCGTCCTTTCGCGGGCCGGCTGCCGCCCGGTCGTCGCCTCGGTGCGGCAGCCCGGCGGGCGAGGGGGCTCGATGCGCCCCTCGACCGCTCCGTTAGCATCGTAGCCTGGTGCCCATGCGGGGTCAAGGGGGGGCGTGCGGCTTTCGCCGGGGCGTAAGTCCAGGCCGTTCGGTCGGATACGCTTCTCCCTGTGAGGTTGGCCGGCTGGCTCGCGGTCAAGGAGGAAAGCAAACCCAGGCGCGGTGGCTTCGTTTCCTTGTGTGCCCAGCCTGCGTTTTGCCTCTCGGGTTGCGGGCGTCACACGCGTCACGGGCAGTTGGTGATCAGCGCGGGGCACCCTGTGGTGGTGCCCCGCGCTGCGAGATGCCTCCGGGCTCCTCAGCCTTGGCCGATGCTCTGCATCAGTTTGATCAGGGGCATGAACAGGGCGACGACGATGAAGCCGACGGCACCGCCGAGGAAGACGATGAGCAGCGGCTCGATCAGGCTCATCAGGCCGCCGACCAGCGCGTCCACGTCCTCGTCGTACGTGTCGGCGATCTTGAGGAGCATCCTGTCCAGTTCGCCCGTCTCCTCGCCAACGTCGATCATGTTGAGCACCATGGCATCCACGATCTTCGACTGGGCCATCGGCCCTACGATGTTCTCCCCCTCGCGGATGCTGTCGTGGACCCGCCCGATGGCGTTCTCGAACACCGCGTTGCCGGTGGCCTCCTTCACAATGTTCAGCGCCTCGAGGATCGGCACGCCCGAGGCGATCAGCGTGCCCAGTGTGCGGCAGAATCGCGAGATCACCGACTTGCTGATGATCTGGCCGAACAGGGGGACCTTGAGCTTGATCTTGTCGATGATGTAACGCCCCGTCTTGTTGGCGGCGATGACCTTGGTGACGACGAAGAAGGTAAAGGGGACGAGGGGGATCAGGTACCAGTAGTTCTTGATCGTGTCGCTGATCGCGATGAGCATCAGGGTGAGACCGGGGAGCTCGACGCGCATGTCGGCGAACATGTCTTTGAACTTCGGGATGATCCACACCATGATCCCCGCGAGAATCAGCCCGGCCACGCTGATGACGGCGGCGGGGTAGATCAGGGCCGAGATCACCTGTTTCTTGAGGCGCTGCGACTTCTCCATGAAGGCAGCGAGGCGTTCGAGGATCGAGTCGAGCACACCGCCAGCCTCCCCTGCACGTACCATGTTCACATACAGCCGGTCGAATGTCTTCGGGTGCTTGCTGAGCGCCTCGGACAGGGTGGACCCACCCTCGACGTCCTCGGCCACCTCCGCGAGCTGGTTCTTCAGCACCCCCGGCTTCTGCTGCTCCTCCAGAATCTTCAGACTGCGGACGATCGGCAACCCGGCATCCTGGAGCGTCGAGAGCTGGCGGGTGAACGTGCAGAGCTGCCTCGCCTTCACCCTGCCGATGGCGAAGGACTTCTTCTTGCGGGCGCCGCCGGCGGCCCGCTGCCGCTTCGCGGCCTTCTCCTTGACGTTGGTGGGGAAGTAGCTCTTATTGCGGATCTTGACGATGGCCTCTTCGCTGGACACCGCCTCGATCTCACCCCGGACCTCCTGGCCCTGGCTGTCGAGCGCTTCGTAGACGAAGGTCGGCATCTTCGGCTCCTTTCCGGCGATGCCGCACGGCGGCGGACCCTGTTGGACTGCTGCATTCCACCCCATTGTATCCCCTCGCCCATGCCTGTCAAGGGCTTGCGGCGCAAGATCATAGGCCCCCGCGCCCCTCCCTTTGCGGACGCCGTCCAGGCTGCTGGATACCGGACGGGTGGATGGGTGGAAGAGGCCGGGTCCCCATGCGTTTCTTCTGACTAGCTGGGACAATTCGCCTCGGATAACAGGGGGCACCCAGCGCGCGCGAGTCTGGCCCCGGATCTTGGGGACCGCGGCCCGGTGTTCTGAATCGTCCTC
>CAZDNN010000607.1:0-3942 GCA_964506385.1 uncultured Planctomycetota bacterium | reverse complement strand
ATCGGCCCGAAGACCCGCACGCAGTCCGAACGGACTTCTGCCACGGGCTGCTAGGTAAGATTGGAGAGGAGAGGGCGCTTGGCGGGGCGCACGGACGCCGAGGGCTACGGTTCAATCCTCGCCCTCGTTCGTGAGCGGCCTGCCACCGGCTACGATGGCGTCCTGCGCTCATGCCGGCCGAGGGGGGCAGGGTTCACCGACCCTGCCCCCCTCCACTGAGGCCCAGGCTCCGTGGTCACCCCGGCGCACGGGGTACCCACTGCTTCCCAGGGCCATGGTGCAGATCCATGGTGCCGGCGCATCCCCGGCAGATGATGAGCCTCAGTAGTGTGCAACGGTCCCTCGGCGAGCCCCGGCTCGAGAGTGCACCGTGCGGGGCATGGGCTGGGGCATGATCCACTGACAGGCACGGTCTGTACGTCCAGCGGAGTCTGCGCTTCGGATGGGTGGCGGGGGTGCTGTGCGCCGCAACAGGACGCTAGTTTGCGTGGTTGCAACCGGAGTGGGTACGCAGCTACAATGATGCGTCGGAAGCGCTGGCCACCCAATGGACGCCTCTGAGGGCCATGCATGCTCGGAAGGCCCGCCCAGGGAGGGGAACTCGCTCGGCGCAGCCAGAGGGCATGGCAAGGAAGGACATGTCGCATGGAACTTCTCGACGCCCGTTGCAGTCCGATGCTTATGGTCGCGATTGTGTTGTCCGTTCTGCTGCCGGCAGGTCGGCTTGTGGGTGAGGAGGCAGCGCCCCTGGCCCTGTGGTACGACCGACCGGCCAAGAGATGGGAGCGCGAGGCGTTGCCGATCGGCAACGGCCGCCTGGGATGCATGATCTTCGGGGACGCCGCCGCCGAGCACATCCAGTTCAACGAGGACAGCCTCTGGATCGGCGACGAGGAGGACACGGGAGCGTACCAGGCGTTCGGCGATCTGCACATCGAGATGCCCGGCCACAGGGCCACCGACTACCGGCGCCAGCTCGACATCCGCACCGCTGTCCACACCATCACCTACACGAGCCAGGGCACGGCCTACCGGCGGGAGTACTTCGCGAGCCACCCCGCCGAGGTGCTGGTGTTCCGCTTCACGGCAGACAGGAAGGGCGCTCACACGGGCACGGTCTCGCTGACGGACATGCACAAGGGCAAGATCGCGGCTGCCGGCCGCGGGATCACCTCCTCGGGAACACTCGCGGGCTATACCTACAGGAAGAGCAAACGCAAGCCGTACGACATCGCCCTTCAGTACGAAGCGCAGGTGCTCGTGCTGAACGAGGGGGGAAGCGTCCGCGCCCAGGATGGCAAGATCGCCTTCCAGGACGTGGACAGCCTGACCATCCTCCTGGCAGCCGATACCGATTACCTGAATCAGCGGGACAAAGGCTGGCGTGGCGCCCACCCACACGGGCGCGTGAGCCGGCAGATCAAAGAGGCGGCGTCGAAGACGGTTGAGGCCCTCCGCGACGAGCACGTTCGCGACTACCGCGCGCTGTTCGATCGGGTCTCGCTTGATGTGGGGAGCAGCTCCGCCGATGTGCAGGCCCTGCCGACGGACAAGCGCCTGGCCGCCTACAAGGGCGGCGGCGCAGACCCCGATCTCGAGGAGCTCGCCTTCCAGTATGCGCGGTACCTGATGATCAGCTCCTCGCGCCCCGGAGCACTGCCGGCCAACTTGCAGGGGCTGTGGAACCAGAGCAACAACCCGCCGTGGCGCAGCGACTACCATACGGACGTGAACGTGCAGATGAACTACTGGTTCGTTGACGCGGCCAACCTGTCGGAGTGCTTCGAGCCCTACGCGGAATGGCTGCACTCGATCCGAGAGGTCCGCAAGGCCCGGACAAAGGAAGCGTTCAACGCACGCGGCTGGACGATGCGGGCGGAGAACGGCGTCTTCGGCGGCTCGACGTGGAAGTGGGTCAAGCCGACCGCGGCCTGGTGCGCGCAGAACCTGTGGGACCACTACGCCTTCACCCAGGACAAGGACTATCTCCGAACCCGCGCCTACCCCATCATGAAGGAGCTTTGCGCCTTCTGGGAGGACGTGCTCAAGGAGCTCCCCGACGGTACGCTTGTATCCCCCCAGGGCTACTCGCCGGAGCACGGGCCGGAAGGCGTGGACGGCGTCGCCCACGACCAGCAGCTCGTCTGGGACCTCTTCACCAACACCGTCGAGGCCGCCAGGGCCCTCGGTGTGGACAAAGAGTACGCCGAGAAGCTGGCGTCGATGCGCGATCGGCTGCTCGGCCCGAAGATCGGGCGGTGGGGACAGCTCCAGGAGTGGATGGAGGACATCGACAAGCCCAATGACAAGCACCGCCACCTCTCGCACCTGATCGCCGTCCACCCCGGACGCCAGATCTCCCCGCTCACCACGCCCAAGCTGGCCGAGGCCGCCAAGGTCTCGATGAACGCGCGGGGAGACGGAGCGACCGGATGGAGCCGCGCGTGGAAGATCTGCATCTGGGCGCGCCTCCACGACGGGGACCGCACCTACAGCATCCTCCGCGGGATGCTCCAGACGAGCTTTGCCCCGAACCTGTTCGATCTCCATCCGCCATTCCAGATCGACGGGAACTTCGGCTATGCCGCCGGCATGTGCGAGATGCTCGCACAGTCGCACATGGGAGTCATTCACCTGCTGCCGGCGCTGCCCAAGGCATGGCCCACGGGGAGCATTACGGGTCTGCGGGCGCGGGGTGGCTTCGGGCTGGACCTGGAATGGAAAGACGGCAAGCTGACACGGGCCGTCGTGCGGGGCGTTTCCAGGAGCCCCGGCAAGTGTGTGCTTCGATACGGGGATCGCACGAACACACTTGCGCTGGACAGGGATGAACCTCGAGTGCTCCGCGCTGCTGATTTCAAGTAGAGGATGACACACGCACAGCACGAAAAGGAACCATGATGACCACAGGACAGCGCCTTGCAATCGTATTGGCCCTCGCCGCCGCGGCGATGACAGGACTCGTCCTCGATGCCGCTGCGAAAGACATCCCCGCCCAACTGCCCGATCCCGACGGCAAGCCCGGCGACGCCACCAAACCGGTCAAGGTCTACATCCTCGCCGGCCAGTCCAACATGGTGGGGATGGGCGATCTCACCGGTGCCAGGAACATCTACACCGGCGTCTACCTCACTCCCGACCCGGCCGCTCCCAAGGGCCCCCTGCAAATCTGGCGGGTGGGCAACTACAAGATCGCACCCCTCGCCGTCACCCTGCCGGACGGCACGCCGACCGGCAAACCGGTCGCGGAGGGCCAGCTTGAGGTGCCCGAGAAGGGCGTCTATCAGGTGCACTGCGGCTTCAGGAAGAGCTCCTACTGCACGATGGAGCTGGCTGGGAAGCAGGTCTACCGCAGGGAGGCGGGCGGCGAGCCGGTCAAGCAGGACGTGACTCTCGAGCCCGGCAAGCGCTATGCGTTCAAGATCTCCGGCTTCAAGGGCGAGCCGCCGAGGTTCTGGATGCAGAAGATGGACCTGCTCGGCCACGGCGACCTCGAGGCCGTGGCCAAGCGCGAAGGCAAGTTCCCTTGGCTGGTGGACGATGCGGGCGACTGGACGGTGCGCAACGACGTCTACTTCCAGGAGGCGCGCGTCGCGAAGGAGGGCAGAGGATGTCCTTTGAGCGCCACCTCGAACGGCCGCAGCATCGGCCCGGAGTTGGGCTTCGGCCACGTGATGGGCACCTTCCACGACGAGCAGGTCCTGCTCATCAAGACCGCCATGGGCAATCGCGCGCTGGGCTTCGATTTCCGGCCGCCGTCGAGCGGTCGAACGGACCCGAACAGCAAATGGGAGTCCTTGGAATACAAGCTCATGGTTGAGGGGGTCCGCAAGACCCTGGAGCAGATCGCCAAGATTGTGCCGGGCTACAAGGGGCAGGGCTACGACATCGCCGGCTTCGTCTGGTGGCAGGGCCACAAGGACAGCTTCTCCGACAAGCTCA
>CAZDNN010000606.1:0-3942 GCA_964506385.1 uncultured Planctomycetota bacterium | reverse complement strand
CGATGTCAGGTACCACAGGATCGCGTGCGTGTCGGCGAGTACGGCAGCCATCAGAGCTCAATCTCTCTTGGGAAGTTGCCCCACATCTCGCGACGCGCCTCCGGGATGTCTTCCTCGGTGATGTCAAAACCCAGATCCGCCCAGATGCCCTCCACGCTGCGCAGCGGCCGCTTGGCCGCGTCCTTGTGCTTGAGGAACTCCACGAAGTCAAGCACTTCGCGTTGACGGTGGGGGGCCAGGCCGCGCACCTTCCCGGCGATGATATCCGTCGTGTCCATACCTCACCTCGCACGAAGCCGCAACACGCCGCAAGTGCGTCTTTCCTGCATCTCAGCGGCACCGAACCGCAGGATCAAGGCCGGGCCGAGCGCACTGCACTTCCGGCCCCCAGCACCGCGGCGGCGTGGCGGGCGAAGTGGCCGCGGAGGTCGCGGGTGTAGGCGGTGAGGATGCGGCGGGCCACGCCGTTGTGGTCGCCGCAGCGGTGGAGGGCACGGGCGAGGACGATCTCGCGGAAGGAGAGGAGGCGGGTGGCGTTGCCGAGCGGCGGTTGCTCCCGCTCGATGGCTTGCGAGACGGTTTGGATGGCGTGGCCGCTCATGCCCGGCTTGGAGAGGAGGTCGGCGAGCGGACGAGCGGCGGCGGGATCGGCGAGATACTCCAGGGCGGTGGCGATGTGGTAGTGGTGGCTGAAGGGTGCCTCGGGGCCGAGGAGGGCGAGCTTGCGCAGGATGGCGGGCGTGGCGCGGCGGTCGCGGGTGCGGCCGAGCGCCTGGATGAGGCTGTCGGTCTGGCTCATGCGGCGGCGGGAGTTGTCGTGGCCCATGCCGCGGTACTCGTAGCCGTCGCCGAGGTCGCGCGCTGCCTCGACCGCCTCGATGAGCGTGCCGACGCCCGTCGCATCGCCGAGCACGGCGAGGACGTGAGCGTAGGCGAGCTTGGCCTTCGCATTCGGCGCAACCTGGTATGCCTTGCGCAGCAGCGGGAGGGCCTGCTCGCGGTGGGAGAGCACGACGGCGGCGCCCTCGTAGCCCTTCGGGATGGCGAGGACGGCCTGCTCGATGCGCTCCGGCGGCAGCGGGTACGAATCCTCGTGCTCGACGACCTCGGCGGGCAGGTTGCCGGTCTCAACGAGGTGGGCCTGGAGCTTGCGGATGTCGATCTCGCGGGTACCGACCTTGGCCTTCGCGGCCATGGCGGCGGCGCAGCCGGCGGCGTAGCCGAGGTTCTGGAGGTCGGACTGCATCCGCACGAAGGGCACGGCGTCGCGCTGGGCGCTCAGCCCCAGGCCGATGACGAGCAGGCCATCGAGCCCCTTCGGCAGCAGGCAGCGATAGGGCACGTAGCACTCGACCGTCTTCGGATGGCGGAGCGTCAGGTAGGGGTTGATGGTGTAGCCGTGGGTGTCGAGGTTGCTGATGCAGCGTGCAATGGTGTCGGGGTAGGTGCGGCCGTTGATCTGATCGAGCAGCGAGAGGGTGAAGTCGCCGGCAACGCGGCGGCGCTCGCGGGTGTCGATGAGGCGGCCGAGGTCGAAGCCCCGCGCGTAGCGCTGTCGGGCGTAGACCAGGAGCTGCCAGACGTCCACCATGTCGGTCTCGTCGGTGATGGTGAAGTCGGTGTTGGTGTAGTTGGCTCCGAGGTTGTGGACGGGGAGGCCCGTGCCCTGGACGGCGACGGTGGAGCCGTCGGTATAGAGGCAGGGCGCGCCCGCGGCTGCCGCCACGTCGGCGTTGCCCGTCGCGTCGATGATGACCCTTGCGAGCACGACGCCGCGTCCCTCGGGCGTGGCGACCACGGCGCCGCGCACCGCGCGGCCCTCGACGTAGGCGCCGCAGCCGAGAGCCCCGAACCAGATGTCGGCGCCCGCCCTCCGCAGCTCCCGCCGCCACCACTCCGCCTTGCGGAGCACGTTCCAGCCGCGGGCGGTCGCGCCCATGGCCCTGTCCACCTCGGCGGTGAAGCCGACGCGATGGCCGCGATGGTACCGCCCGATCAGGCCGAGGGTGCCCACCCCGCCGAGCGCGTGCTGGTACTCGACGACGAGGGTCTTCACCCCCTGCCGCGCCGCGGCGATGCCGGCCGGCGCGCCGCTCGTCCCGCCGCCGATCACCACCACGTCACAGGCCCCGAGCACGGGCAGCGCCCGTGCCGCCTGCGGGACGGTCGGGAGGTGTTGGACGGGCCGCACGCCGCCGAGGCCCTCGCGGACGTCGCCCGCAGCCTCTGGCGGTGGCGGGCCGGCAACGTGTGGCTCCCGCGGCCGTGGCAGGGCCTTGGCCTGGGCGGCCGCGGCGGCGCCAATACGGCGGCCCATGGCCATCAGCGTGATCGGCCGCAGCAGCGTCGCAGCGTCCTCGCGAGCGATATCGGCGCAGCCGCCCAGCACGAGAAGGTGCCGCACCCCCTTCGGGCGGAAGGCATCGAGCGGCAGATGCTCGACCCCCTGCCACGCCCCGCGGAACGCCGCGCGACCGACGACGCTATCGGGCGGCACAGCGAACAGCCGGTCAGCGGCCAGCACCTGCTGGGGGCCGTTCGTCAGATCGCGGGCACGCTGCTCGGCCTCGGCCCGCGAGGCGAAGCCGCCGTCGCGCAGCGGGAGCCGGAGGTCGTACGCAATGACCTCCCAGGCCCTGCGCTCGGCGGGGCCTTTCCTGTCCTTGCGCGCCCTGGCCTCGAACGAGAGGCCCGTCCTCCGCGCCCTGACACCCTTGCCCGAGCGCGGCTCGCCGCCGATGACGACGCGCTGGAAGGCGTGCTCGCCGGGCTGGAAGCCGCTGCACGTCGCGCCAGCCAGCCGTGCGACCGCGGCGCGGTCGGTCGCATCGACGATGACCCTCGCAACGACGGCCTGGCGGCCCGCGCGGTTGGCCATCACGATGCCGCAGGGCCGGCCCGCGGCGTCGCGCAGCACATCCGTCGCGGTGCAGCCGAAGAGGAACCGCACCCCCGCGTCGAGCAGCGCGCGGTCGAGGACACGCTCGACGTGGAGCGGCTCGACGACCACGCGGCCGGGCTCGCGCCCGGCTACCGCCTCCGCCCTGGTCAGTGCGATCTCGCCGATGAGGAGCCGCGTCGCCCCCTCTGCCCTCTTGACGGCGAAGCGGACGTGGCGCGTCGTCGCCTTCACGGGCGCCGACAGCGCGAGCGCCGCGGCGCGCCGGTCCTGCTGCGGCGGGTGCGGGTTGCGGACGACGGCCACCTGCTTCCACTGCCGCCCATCGTCGCTGGTCGAGATGGTGACGCGGCCGACCTGGAAGTCGCGTTGGTGGAAGACCAGGACCTGCGCCGCCTCGAGGCGCTGCGGCTCGGCGAGGGTCGCCACGAGGGTGACGTCGCCGTTGTACTGCACGCTCTCCTCTTGGGGGTTGCTCGCGTGGCCGTCGGCCAGCTTCGACGGCGGGGTGGAGTCGCGGTGGGCGCCGACCGACGGCAGGTCGGCCTCGTACGTGAACGGCACCGATGGCGGCACGTCGCGGCTGCCCCCTGCGAACACACGTCGGGCGAGAGGCGTCTGGGGCGTCTCGCCGGGCTCGAGCCACAGGCGCAGCGTCGAGACCATGTCCTCACCGAGATGCAGCCTCGGCGCGGCGAGGAACACCGTCGCCCCGTCCCGCGCCGCCGTGGCCGCCGCGGCCACCGCGCCGGTGCTCCCACCCACGACCACCACGTCCACGTCGTACGCCACGGGGAGCTGCCGCGCCGACTCCCGCACCACCGCGCCGCCATCCGCGCCGAGGCACAGCAGCGCCGCGCAACCCACGACCATCAGGCACCCGTCCAGCCAAGTCGGCATCGCTCTCTCCAGGCATCGGCCCGCAACTCGCTCTTCTGGCCGCCTCGTCATGCTACGCCGCGTCGAGTGATGGGTCAAGGAGGTCGTCCCCTTGTGGCCCGAGCGACAGCACTTGGGTAGGGTCGCCCCAACTTCGCCCCGGC
>CAZDNN010000605.1:0-3947 GCA_964506385.1 uncultured Planctomycetota bacterium | reverse complement strand
CGGCCCGAAGACCCGCACGCAGTCCGAACGGACTTCTGCCACGGGCTGCTAGCGCACCCTACGCGCATCTTGCGGGCAGGGTGGGCCGAGGGAAACTCGGACTGGGCACACCTTATGGGATCGAGCGGCTCTGCGGGCCGACTCCGCCGAAGCGGCTACGTCGCCTCGCGAAGGCGGATCGATCCCATAAGGCCTGCTCTTCGCTGGCAAGTGGTGTAATTGCGGAGCGGTTGAAGAAGCAAACAAAACCAACGGAGTTGGCTTTGTTTTCTAGTGTGCCCAGCCCGAGTTTCCCTCTTGGGTTGCGGCCACGGGCCGCGTTAGGGGGAGCCAGGATCCTGGGGCTTCCGGAGGCCATCAGGCGGGCATCCCGAAACGGCGGACGTAGGCGGCGTTCTCGGCGGGCTGGTCGCTGTATCGGTCATAGATCCCCACGATCGCGGCGTCGGTGGGCTTGATGCCCGCGAAGGTCTGGCGAAACGCGGCTTCGACCCACTCCCTGCGGTCGGAGAGGCGGCCGGCGGCGAGGATCTTGAAGGCGAGGCAGGGCCGCTTCGTCGCCCGCATGGCCTTGAACATCCGCGGCGGGTCGCCCGACAGGTAGACCTCGCCGACGGGGATGGGCGCCTGGCCGAGCAGCTTCTCGAGGTCGGCGCGGCTGCGGTGGCGCTCGTAGACGCATGTCATGTAGTAATCGACGTCCCAGCCCTTGCTCTCGACGGCATCGACCACCGCGGGCATGTGAGTGGAGACGCCGACCTGGAGGCCCGCGTCGCGTACGCGCTTGAGGTAGTCGTGGATCTCGTCGAGCTTGCCGTCCTTGAAGAGGCGGTCGGTGACCTCCCCGTGGTGGGCGATGGCGATGCAGCCGGCGTCGGCGAGGGTCTTGATGATGGCGGTGTCGCCGGCGTTGATCGAGATGTAGTGCATCGCGCCGCCCTCGTCGCGGAAGCGGCGCCAGAGCTTGTAGCTCTCACCCCCCGCCTGCCAGCAGTTGATGCCGACCTCCTGGCACCGCCGCAGGGTCTTGAGAACCTGCTCGGCCGTGTAGTACTCCTTCATCGCCCGGTTGACGAACACCGAGAGATGTGAGCCGCCGTTGAAGGGGTTGGCGCCGCAGATCAGACGCGACACCGAGTGCGGCCCGAGGCGGATCTGCGGCAGCGTCGGCTTCTCGGCGGGCGCCGCATCGGCCGCGCTCCCTGCGGCGGCCGCCGCGACGGACGCGGCACCGATTGCCCTCAGGAAGTCGCGGCGGCAGCCGTCGTCCTGGCCGCCGGCGTCAGGGGGTGTCATCATCTCTCCTTCCCGCGTCGCGCTCAGAGCTCGCCCTTGTCGCCCTGGAGGTGGTATCACAGATGCCAGGGGGCGCGCATGGGCTGGTTGACGAGGCGGTTGGCCTCCTCATCGCCGATGACCTGCTCGGCCACGGGGTCGTAGCGGATCTTGCGGCCCAGACGGATCGCGATGTTCGCCAGGTGCAGAAGCGTGACAGAGCGATGGGACGACTCGGGGTGCCCAGCCGACTGCTTGCGCTGGCGGACGGCCTGGACGAAGGTGAGGACGGGCTCGGGGTCGGGCAGCTCCGCAAGCCTCTTCTGGTCCTCCGCGCTCAGGTCACCGATGTCCACGCCGCGGGGCTGCTTGCGGTCGTAGCGCGGGCCCCACTCGCCGCTGTCGAAGACGACGGTGAAGCCGTCCGCATAGGTCAGCTCGACCCATCCCCACATGCCCGTCGCCTCGAGGTGGGCCGGCGGCGCGTGGGCCTCGACCAGGACGGGGCTCGTGTCGTCCTTGCCGTACTGCCACTGCATGGGGTCGGTGTAGTGCTGGCCCATGTCGGCGAGGCCGCCGCCGTCGTAGTCCCACCAGCAGCGGTGGGTGCCGCCGAATCGCATGGGGTGGTAGGGCCGCAGGGGGGACGGGCCGCAGTAGAGGTCCCAGTCGAGCCCCGGCGGGACAGGCTGCGGCTTGAGGTTGACGGCGCCGCTCCACTGCTTGACCTTGAAGCCGCCCCGCTTGATCCAGACGCCCTTGCACTGCTTGAGCAGGCCGCTGCGCATGATTTTGTGGGTGAGGCGGCTGCGGGAGCTCCTGGCCGCGCTGAAGCGGCCGCCTGTGCCGAGCTGGAAGACCCGGCCGTAGCGCTTCGCGGTGTTCACCACGGCGCGGCCCTCGGCGATGAACCGCGTCATGGGCTTCTCGCTCAGCACGTCCTTCCCCGCCTGCATGGCCAGGATGGAGACGAGCGCGTGCCAGTGGGGCGGCGTCGCGGTGCTCACAACGTCGATGTCGGCGCGGTCGAGGAGTCGGCGGAAGTCGGTGTAGCCGTCCACGTTGTCGCCGTAGCGCTTTCGCTTGGCGTTGAGGCGTCCCTCGTGGACGTCGCAGCAGGCGAGGACGCGCGAGTGGCCGCCGGCGTTGTCGATGTAGCTGCGGATATCCTCGCCGCCCTGGCCGCCGCAGCCGACGAGACCGCAGGCGAAGGACTCGCTCGGCGGCGCCTCGCCCGGCCCGCCCAAGACGCTTCGCGGCACGATCGCCAGGCCGGCCAGCGCGGCGGCGCCTCGCAGGAATCGTCGTCGGGTCACGCGCGCGTTCAAGGGCTTCACGGCGGCCTCCTTCGCTCTACAGGTGCCACGGCGCCCGCATGGGCTGATTGGCCAGGCGGTTGGCCTCGACGGGGCTCGTGTAGTCCTTCGCGTAGATCCACTGGATGGGGTCCATGTAGTGGGCGCCGAGGTCGGTGAGGCCCGCGCCCTCGTAGTCCCAGTAGAAGCGGTGGTGCCAGCCGAAGCGGTCGGGGTGATAGGGGCGGAGCGGCGCGGGGCCGCAGTAGAAATCCCAGTCGAGGCCCGGCGGACACGGCCGCGGCTTGGGATTGACCATGCCGCGGTAGTGCATGACGCGGAAGCCGCCGCGCTGGATGTACACGGCGTTGACCTTCTTCGCCAGGCCGCTGCGCAGGATGTTGTGGATCTGGCGGCTGCGGCTGCTCCTCCAGGCGCTCCAGCGCCCGCCCGTGCCGATCTGGAAGACCCGGCCGTAGCGCGTCGCGGCGTTCACCACCGCGCGGCCCTCGGCGATGAACTTCGTCATCGGCTTCTCGCACAGGACGTCCTTGCCGGACTCCATGGCGGCGATGGCGATGAGCGCGTGCCAGTGGGGCGGGGTCGCGACGCTGACGACATCGAGGTCCTGGCGGTCCATGAGGCGGCGGAAGTCGCTGTAGCCCTGGCAGCCCTCGCCCCACTTCTTGAGGCCGCGGGCGAGCTGTCCCTTGTGGATGTCGCAGCAGGCGAGCATCCTGAAGTGGCCGCCGGCGTGGCGGATATAGGTCTTCACGTCCTCGCCGCTCTGCCCGCCGCAGCCGACGACGCCGACGGCGAAGGTCTCGCTCGGCGGCGCCTGTCCCGCCCCGCCCAGCACGCTGCGAGGCACCACGGCCAAGCAGCTCGCCGCAGCCAGGGTCGAGAGGAACCGCCGACGCGAGACCCCACCGGCAGGCCTGCTCATAGGGATCTCCTCCGACCCGATTACGGCATCGCGGCTTCCAGTGACACCTCGCCGCGCCGCTCTCGCGAGCGTACATGCGCCGCTCCATGGTGTCAAGCCGAGTCACGCGCCCCGAGGCGGGCGCGTTGTCAGCCGGGTGACAGCATTCTCGTCGGGTCACCTTCCTGCTACGTCCCAGCCACCCCGCGTCCGCCCTCGACGCGCCGCGCGCGATCTCCCAAGGGCGGTGTCATGACGAACCCGCGTCAGGGCAGCCCGGGATTCCGCCTACGGCGGTGCGGTTGTGCGTCGTGGTCACGGTCGACCCCGCCGCCCAATCCGCGCAGGGATACTCGCCGCAAGCGGCATCAGAGTTCGCGCGCGAACCGCAGAAAACACAAGCCAGAAGAGGGCCGGACGTCTCTCACAAAATGGCCTCCGGAATTCCCACT
>CAZDNN010000604.1:0-3950 GCA_964506385.1 uncultured Planctomycetota bacterium | reverse complement strand
TGTCGTTGATCGACGCGGGCACGGCGAGATAGACCAGGCCTGCCCCGGCCCGCAGCGCACCCATGGCAGCCATGGCAGCGGCGCCTGTAAAGCCGCGCGAGCCGGCGACGATGAGCACGCGGCCGGGCAGCTTCTGGATCGTGAGGATCTGCGCCGTGGACAACGACAGGACGGTCTTCGGGGAGAGGGGGTAGCCGGCGACGAGATGGCGGTAGACGACTGAGCCGACCCGCAGGCGCGCGTCGCGGCCGGTAGCTGGGTCGGTGAGCGCGAGGTCGGCGGAGCCGTGGCGGCGCTTGACGAAGGCCAGCGTGGTTGTCCCGTCCGTGCGGCCGTAGGCGACTGCGCCGGTGCGCCGGGCATCGGCCACCAGCCTGTGTGTCGCGGTCGTCACGGCCTCGGTCAGTACGTCTGCGAATGCCGCGGCGAAGAGATTCACCCGCTTCAGCTCCGTATGGACGGGGGTCAGGGCGCCTGTCTCCTGGATGCCGAAGGTGCTCGACTCGAAGCGGGTTGGGAAGCTCGACGCAGGGAGGACGGCGAAATGGGTGCCGGCGCACCAGAGGGAGAGATTGTAGCCGTCGATGCCCCGGGCGATGCCCTCCAGGACGATGTCATCGAGGTGGGGGAACGGGCGGTTGGACTTCCCCCACGGCACGGGGGGTGTGGGCATCAACTCGGTCGTCGCCCAGACCTTGTCGTCGGTGATCCGGGCCTGCTGGAAGTTGTTGCAGGGGTTGAGGTCGGAGAGGACAATCGGGACACGGCATCCGGCGACGACCAGCTCGTCGAAGAGCTTGGTGAGGTAGCCGCCGGCCGACGCCCTGTAGTGGTCCTCGACCTGCACCAGGACAACGGGCCCTGCTGGCACCTGGCGGCGGATGACGATTGGGAGCAGCTTGCGCCAGTAGTCGCGGACGGCCTCGATGAAGCGTGGACTCGGCGAGCGAATTCGAAGCTTGGTCACGCCGCCCAGCCAGGCCGGGAGCCCTCCGTTGGACAGCGTGGCGTTGACGTAGGGCCCGACGCGGACGATGGCCAGGAGGCCCAGCTCGTGGCACAGGTCGAGGAAGCGGCCGACGTCGGCGATGCCCTCGGTGACGAGCTGGCCTTTCGCCGGCTCGTGGAGATTCCACGGAATGGGGGTCTCGATGCAGTTGAAACCCGCGAGCTTCGTCTGCACCAGGCGGTGGCGCCATTCGCTGGGCGGGATGCGGAAGTAGTGCACGCCGCCCGAGAGCAGGAGGACGCGGCGGTCGCCGATCCGGAAGCTCTTGCTGTCGTAGTCGGCGAGCTGCTTGCCCCCGGGACGGCGCAGGTGCGTCTCCGCCGCTGCTCCCCGCAGGAGAGCGGACAGGACAAGGAGTGCGACGGCGACTCTCGTGCTCCGCATGCAAGGCTCCTCAGAGGTGAGTCAGCGGGATCGAGGCCACGCGGCGAGCATACCCGGAGAGCGCGGGGAAATCAATGCGAGCGCTCGCCGTCAGCGGACTTCGTAGAGGGCGAACGGTGGCGGGGCGCCGCTCCCGAAGGTAGCGACAGCTCGCAGGTGTCCGCGGGCGACCAGCTCACTGAACAGCTCGGGGGTGATGTGCTCGGAGAAACCCGGCCGCTGCTCGCCGCCGAAGCGGTAGGCGTACGTGTTGCTCAGCCGCCTGGCCTCCGGCCAGTTCACGTAGACATGGGTGACGCCCATCGCGCGCAGGCCGTCGTGAATCGCCTGGTGGACATCGCCAGCTCCCCGATCGGCTGGTTCCGGTGCGCGGGCCGCGGCAAGCAGGCGGTCGCCCGCCGCCACGGGCTCGGCAGGTACGCGTGATGCCTGGAACTCGCCAATGATGCGGTCGAGCGGATGGCGGTCAAAGACCGTGGCCGCCAGGACCCGGCGGCGGCAGTAGAAAGTGCGGCTCTCGCCGACGAAGAGCACGACGGCGTCGGGCGGGAGATCCGTGTTGATGGCCTCGATGGCCGGCTGGCAGTAGCTGCTCCGCTCGGTCACGAGCTGAAGGAACTCCTCGCGAGGCTGAGCCAGGCCCGCTGCCGTGATCGGCGCGTGGACGATCGCGGTGGTTGCCAGGGCGAAGGCGAGGCCCCCGACTAGCACGCCCCGCGCGATGCGGCCCGGCCAGCCGTTCCCCACCGCTGTCAGCCCGACCCCAGCCAGCACCGCCACCGCCGGCGAGGCAGGATCGAGGAACCGATCGAGACGGTGCGTCAGCGTGTACCACGCAACCAGGCAAACCACGAAGTACACCCCAAAGTAGACCAGGTCCCGCCGAGGCAGCAGGAAGGCCGGGCACGTGATCAATGCGAGCGCCGCCGCCGCCAGCAACACGTCCCCGCGCCACTCGCCAGGCCAGAACCGCTCCTTCGCCGCCAGCGCGAACGCCACGATGGCGAAGAGCAAGATCGGCACCGCCGAGCGGCGATCGGCGAGCGCGATCGGGACGAGGGCGAACAGGAACAGCACTGGGGACATGGGTGGCCGCCACGGCGCTTTCCCCGCCTCGCCCGGCTGGTCGCGCCAGAAGCCGTAGGCGAAGAACGGCCGCCACATCCCCAGCAGCCGCACGTCCGACGGGCCGTGGGCCTTCGCGAACTTCACGTCCTGCTCCGGCGACCAGTTCTCCCCGCCGAAGGTGTGGTAGAGGAGCGGATAGGTCGGGTTCCCAGTGTTCACCGTGTTGCGGATCAGCCACGGGCTCGCGACGGCGACGGCGACCATCCCGACCACATACCCCTCGGCCAGCGAGCGTCGCAGCCACCGCGGGCGCACGATGCCGCCCGCGACAATGAACGCCAGGACGGGCGCGAGCACGAACAGGATGGCCGGGTACTTGCAGCCGATAGCGAGTCCCGCCATCGCGCCGCACAGCGCGGCCAGACGCCAGCGCTGACGGCCCCCTTCTCCCCGCCGCAGCAGCAGGAATGCATAGAGCGCCAGGAAACTGTAGGCGGTGAGAGGGAGCTCGACGACATAGCAGTTCAGCGTCGCCAGCTCGGCGAGCATCGGCATCGTGAGGACGATGGCCGCTGCGGCCAGGCCGGCGGCCTCGCCTGCCAGCCGCTTCCCGCACAGCGCGACGGCTGCCGACGTGAGCACGACGAAGCCGACGCCCACCTGGAGCCCTACCGTAGCGCCCAGCGACGGCCCGCCGCACAGGCACATGGCCGCCAGGTACTGCATCTCCACGTTCTGCGGCATGTTCGTGTAGACGACGTCGCGGATGAAGAAGACGCCGCCCGCCCGCCACCACTGCGCGGGCGCCGCAAGGTGGTACTCCAGCGAATCGTAGTCCCCGACCACTGGCACGTTCGCCCGCGTCAGCGCGAAGGCCACGATGCCCGCCGACAGCACGATGATGAAGATGCTGGAGGCGCGGCGCCGACCCCGCCACTCGCGGAACCACATCCTGCCGGCAGCCAGCGTCTGTCGGATCTCGCGGAATCCAAGCACCGCCATGGCGAGCACCAGCCCCGCCACCAGCGCCGTGAGCAGCCACGTCGCCCCGCCGCTGAGCCTGGCCAGCAGGAACGTGCCGATCGACAGGATACCCATCCCGAGCGCGCCGCCGAAGACGGCCCGCTCGCCCTCTGTCAGGGTGTCGAGGCCCGCGCGGCGAAGCATCGCCCCGCCAGCGCCGATGGCCACAGCCCACAACGCCAGCGCGATCAGCGCGACCGGCAGCCGGAGAAGCCCCAGCAGGATCACGTAGGGAATGGTCTCGAGGAATGCCGGGAACGTCGCAGAGACGACGAGCGCGCCCAGCAGCCAGGCCGGGTAAGCCAGGACGAGGATCGCCCAGACGGCAAGAAGAACAAGGACGGCGGTGGACGGGCGCTTGGGCATTGCGGTCCTGCGGCGGACAGAGAACGATCGAACTTACGGACCGCCCTATATGGCTCGCCACGATTCTGAATCAATGGCAGGCCAATGAGATTCGTCTCTC
>CAZDNN010000603.1:0-3955 GCA_964506385.1 uncultured Planctomycetota bacterium | reverse complement strand
TGCGTCGCATCCGTCTTCGGGTCGTAGAGGAAGAGGTCGGCGCCCGCGTGGAAGACGACTCGGCGGCCGTCAGTCGTGGGGTTGCGGAGGTAGAACTCCTCGCAGTCGGTGTGGCGCCGCAGCCCCTTGCCCGTGGGGGTGCAGGAGTAGAGGTTGCCGATGCCTTCGTGGTCGGAGAGGAAGAAGACGCGGCGGCCGATCCACATGGGGCTCGCGAGGTTGCCGTCGAGCTCGATGAGGCGCTCGTACTGGCCGCTGCCCTTGCGGTCGATCCACAGCTCGCCGGCGGTGCCGCCGCGGTAGCGCTTCCAGCGGGCCGGGTCCGCCGAGTGGCGCCCGATCACCACGGCGCCGCCGGGGCCGTACGCGATGGCCGACGCCGGGCCCACTGGCACCGGCTCGGGCAGGCCAGGCCGCTGGGCCTCGACGGTGAACAGCGACCGCATCCTGGCCATCGGCTCCTTCGCATTGCTGCTGAAGACCACGCGCTTGCCGTCGGGCGTCCAGCCCGCCACGGTGCTCCCGGCGCCCAGGAAGGTCAGGCGGGTCGCCTCGCCGCCGGCGGCGGGCATCACGTAGATCTCCGTCGGCCCCTCGTCCGAGCCGGTCAGCGCCAGCCACTCGCCGTCCGGCGAGAAGAAGGCCCGGCTCACGGCGCCCACGCTGGTCGTCAGCCGCCGCGCCGTCCCACCTTCGGCGGCGACCACCCACAGGTCGTCCTCGCAGACGAACGCCACGCGACCGCCGGAGATCGTCGGGAAGCGGTAGTATCCCTGCACCATCGGTTCCTGCTCCTGATGCTGGTCGCCAGGACGGTGTCTCGGACTGAGGGAGCGACCACTATAGCCCAAGCCCCGCGGTCCTGCAAACGCCTTGCCTTGCCCGCAGGAGCTGCCTAGAATGGCAGGCAGGCCACCACTGTGACAGGAACGGCCGAGCGATGGCGGGGCGCTACGGAAAGCGGTTCTTCCTTCGCCTGGCGGCGATCCTCGCCGCCGGCGCGGCGTGCATCGCGGCCGCCGCTTGGTACCGGAGGTCGCTGCGGCCGACACAGGCGCCCGAGGAGGTGCAGCGCGAGGGCCGCGCGATCGTGATGGGCGTTCTGGAGCGGGTCGGCGCCACGGCGTTCGGCCAGTCGGAGCGTGGGCGGCTGCTGTCGGAGACCATCGGGCGTCTCGTCGCCCAGCGCAGCGTGGTCTTCACGACGGAGATCGAGGCGCAGGCGCTCTACCGCCGCGAGGCTGACGGCTACGAGATGCTCTACGTCAGAGTCCTGCGGCTGTCGGGGCGCTACGTCCACAGGCCGCCGGAGTGGATCGCCGAGGCCGTCTACCACGAGGCCGTCCACGCCAGGACGCCGCGGGACGCGACGAGCATCGAGGAGGAGTGCGACGGGTTCGCCGCCGGCCTCGCCGCAGGTGCCGCCATCGAGGGCCGCGAGCTGCCGGACGTCCTGACCATCGAGGGCCGTCCCGTCGCCGACTTCGTCCTCAGGAACTACCCCGACGCGCCCCGCAACCGTGCGTACCAGCCGGTCGGCGAGAGCCGCGCCTGGCTGCTGGCCAGGACAGGGCTCCGCCCACCTGCCGATGACTGACGGCACGGCTCCGCCCTTGGCTCGCGCGCAGGCATTGGGTATGATCGGGGGCACGGTGGGGTTCCCGAAGACCGTTCTCTCAGTGAAGCGCATCAAGTGAGGAGCATCATGCAGTACCGACCGTTCGGCACGCTTGACTTCCAGGTCTCCGCGCTCGGCTTCGGCTGCATGCGGCTGCCGACGACCGACGGCGGCAAGCAGGTCGATGAGGACCTGGCCATCGCGATGATCCGCTACGCCATCGACCACGGCGTCAACTACTTCGACACGGCCTACCCCTACCACGGCGGCCAGAGCGAGGTCGTCCTCGGCAAGGCCCTCCGCGACGGCTACCGCGAGAAGGTGAAGGTCGCGACCAAGCTGCCCACCTGGGCCTGCAAGAGCGCCGCCGACTTCGACCGTCTGCTCGACGAGCAGCTCGAGCGCCTGGGCATCGGCCGCATCGACTTCTACCTCCTCCACAACCTCCAGGCCACCCTCTGGCCGAAGGTCAAGGCCCTCGGCGTCATCGGCTGGCTGGAGAGGAACGCCGGCGGCGACCGCTTCGCCCATGCCGGCTTCTCGTTCCACCACGGCTACGAATTGTTCACCGAGATTCTCGATGCCTGGGACGGCTGGGCGCTCGCACAGGTGCAGTACAACTACGCCAACGAGAACGTCCAAGCGGGCACGAAGGGTGTCGAGTACGCGGCGGAGAGAGGCACCGCCGTGGTCGTGATGGAGCCGCTGCTCGGCGGGTGCCTTGCCGCTCCGCCGCCGCAGCTTCGGGCCATCCTCGACGACGCGCCCGTGCAGCGGACTCCGGCCGACTGGGCGCTCCAGTGGCTCTGGCACAAGCCCGAGGTCGCCGTCGTCCTCAGCGGCATGAGCACGATGGCGCAGGTCGAGGAGAACGTCGCGAGCGCCTGTCGCAGCGGCGTCGGCAGCCTCTCGGACGAGGAACTGGCGGTCGTCGCCCGCGCGCAGGAGGCCCACGAGGGCCTCTATCCCATCCCATGCACGCGCTGCGGCTACTGCCTGCCCTGTCCGCAGGGGGTGGACATCCCGCGCAACATCCAGCTCTACAACGACGCGCTCGCCTTCGGTGGCAACCAGCAGACGCTCAACCGCAACATCTACCGCGGCCTGCCCGAGGACCTCCGCGCCGCGGCCTGCGTGGGCTGCAAGGAGTGCGAGGAGAAGTGCCCCCAGGGCATCGCCGTCAGCGAGTGGATGCCGAAGATCGCCGACCAGTTCGGGGGGTAGGGCAAGGCTCCTGCCGGGGTCATCGCGGGAACAGCGGGTTCAGGCCCTCGGCCATGGCCTTGAGCTTCGCCGTCTCGGCAGCGGTGGCGTCGCGGGCCGTGGGGGCGACGTCGAGAGCGAGGGGCAGTGTGAGCGGCGAAGAGGGCGGGATGGAGGCCACGCAGCCCATCGCGAGGGTCCAGTTGAGCGCGAGCTGGGCCTCATCGCGGTCCTCTATGGGCTCGTACCAGATGCGGTGCTTCCTGCGGCGCTGGTCGCCCCTGGCCCACTTCTGGCGGCAGAGGCCCTTGATCGCGATGATCGCGGAGCCCCGCTCCTTGGCCTTCGCGACGACCTTCGGGCCAAAGCCGGCCTTGAACCACGAGGCGTAGGCGATGGGAAACATCACCGAATCGAAGGCGAAGCGGTCCAGGGCGGCGAGCGCCGCCTCCTCGGTGTGGGCGGAGAAGCCGATGTAGCGGATGCGGCCGGCCTTCCGCAACTCGAGAACATACTCCATGGCGCCGCCCTTGGCGAAGGCGGCGTCCACGTCCTTCGCGACGTCCTGAAGGCAATGGAGCTGGTAGAGGTCGAAGTGGTCGGTGCGCAGCCGCCCGAGTGAGCGCTCGAACTCGGCCTTGCAGCCCGCGCGGTCGCGCATCTTGGTTTTGCACGCCAGGAAGACCTTCTTGCGGTAGGGCTCGAGGGCCGGCCCCATCTTCACCTCGGCGCTGCCGTAGGCGGGGGCCACGTCGAAGTAGGCCACCCCGCGCTCGAAGCTCTCCGCCACCAGCTTGTTCGCCTCCTCCTGCCCCACCTTGTTGAGGAGCAGGCCTGGGAAGCCGACGATCGACAGCGTCGCCCCGTCCTTGCCATAGGGCCGCATCGGCATGGCCGCCTTCGCCGGCGCCTCGGCAGCCCGGGCAGCAGCCAGGGCCGTGGCCGCTGCCCCCGCCACGGTCACCTTGACGAACTCGCGTCGCCTCATGCTCATCCCGTTCTCCTTGCTCTGCGTGGCCTTCCGTGACATTGAACGTACACTACCGCCGGCCCCGCGTCAAGGCTGGGCTCTCCCTCATCCGCCGGCCCGGCTCGGCCGCGAGGCGTTCTGTGATTTCCCGAGTCACAGAGGGA
>CAZDNN010000602.1:0-3955 GCA_964506385.1 uncultured Planctomycetota bacterium | reverse complement strand
CGTGGCGCATCCCCCTCGACCGGCCGCCGATCTACCAGGACTGGCTGCTCGTGCTGGAGGCGGGATGATCACGGTCACCGTCCGCGGCCTGTTGTTCCTTCAGCCGAAGCTGGCGGCGAGAGGCATCTGCCGCTCGGGCGCGCAGATGCGGCTGGAGGATGGGGCTCGGGTGGCGGATCTGATCGCGGCCTGCGGCCTCGCCGAGCGCGAGGTCGAGGCCGCCTTCGTCAACCACAAGGTGGTGCCGCGCGAATGCGAGCTGTGCGACGGCGACAAGGTGGTCCTGCTCCCGCCCGGCACGCCCGGCCCCCACCGCTACCTCCTCGGCATCGCGAAGCCGCCCGGCCAGCGCGAGTGACGCCGCGAGGGGCTTGCAGCCCGAAGGGCTGAGATGAGGTAGCCCAGGGCAAGCGAAGCGACGCCCTGGGTAGGCGGCCACCGCCGGGCAAAGCCCTGGAAGGGCGGCATGGCCCCCGCGAGATCAGTCCCACACATACCCCTCATCGATCTCTACTCCGTACTTGCGGCACAGCGCGCGAGAGCGAGCAGAAGATGTGCACGTGGTCGTCGGTGCCGCCGATCTCGTGGGAGGGACAGCCGAGGTTGCGGGAGGCCCCCGCCAGGTACCGATGAAGCTCCGCCTCGATGGCCGGGCGGATCAGGCGCCGACGCCCTTTCGTGCTGTTGGTGAGGTGGAGAAGCACGTTCGCCAGCAATTGAGGCATGTCCGCTCCCTCCGTGGTGTCTATGCCGCCCTTTCAGGGCTTTGCGGTTGGGCGGATCCCCTACCCAGGGCGTCGCTTCGCTTACCCTGGGCTATCCCATGTGAGCCCTTCGGGCTATGGCTGCGCCCGCGGCCGGGCGGTGACACTCCCCGTGTGCGCTGACACGCTCATTGTGCGCTGTCCGCCCGTCGGGCGCAAGAGCACTCCGTGCGGCTCTGTCGCACGCTGATGCGGCAGCGCGCTTGCAGCGCGTGGCGTTCTTCCCTATCGTGGATGTCTCGGAACCACAGAACAGGAGCAGGTGACCATGGCCGATCACACGACTCGAAGGCACTTCCTCTGCTCGCTCGGCCTCGGCGCCGCCGCGATGGCCGCGCCGCGCTGGGCGCGCGCCGCGCCGGCACCGAGGCCGAATATCGTCCTGATCATGGACGACGATATGGGCTTCAGCGATATCGGCCCCTACGGCGGCGAGATCCAGACTCCGAATCTCGACAAGCTGGCCGCCAGGGGCATCCGCTTCACACAGTTCTTCAACACCGCACGCTGCTGCCCGACCCGCGCCTGCCTGATGACCGGCCTCTATCCGCATCAGGCCGGCGTCGGCCACATGATGGGCAACTACGGCCTCCCCGGCTACAGGGGCGATCTGAACAACCGCTGCGTGACCATCGCCGAGGTGCTCAAGGCCGCAGGCTACGGCACATACATGGCGGGCAAGTGGCACGTCACGCCATACACCAAGCCCGACGGGCCGAAGCACAACTGGCCCCGCCAGCGCGGCTACGACCGCTTCTTCGGCACCATCCACGGCGCCGGCAGCTTCTACGACCCGAACTCGCTGACCCGCGACAACACGCAGATCCCGCCGGGCGAGGGCTTCTACTACACCGACGCCATCGCCGACAACGCCGCGACTTTCATCCGCGACCACGCCAAGGCCCATCCCGGCCAGCCCTTCTTCCTCTACGTGGCCTTCACCGCGCCCCACTGGCCCATGCACGCGAAGCCCGAGGACATCGCGAAGTACAAGGGCCGCTACGCCAGGGGCTGGGACGCGCTCCGCAAGGAGCGCCACGCCCGCCAGATCAGGATGGGCATCGTCCGCAAGGAGTGGCCCCTCACGCCCCGCGACCCCCGGGCGCCCGCCTGGGAAGATGCGGACCTGAAGGAATGGCAGGAGCGGCGGATGGAGGTCTACGCGGCCATGGTCGACTGCGTGGACCAGGGCATCGGCCGCATCCTCCAGGCGCTCGACGACACGGGGCGTCGCGACGATACGCTTGTGCTCTTCCTCGCCGACAACGGCGGCTGCGCCGAGGAGATGGGCAGCCGCGGCCCCATCCGACCCGATCCCAAGAAGCCCGTCACGCTCGAGCCCATGGACCCCAACGAGCTTCAGACCCGCATGGTGCCCCGCGTCACTCGCGACGGCCGCCCGGTTCGCCAGGGCCGCGGCGTCATGCCCGGGCCGGCCGACACCTATGTCGCCTATGGCCTGCCGTGGGCCAACGCGTCGAACACCCCGTTCCGCCGCTACAAGCATTGGGTGCACGAGGGCGGCATCGCCTCTCCCCTCATCCTCCACTGGCCCAAGGGCATCCCCGCATCGCAGCACGGCAGGCTCTACCACGACCCCGCCCACCTCATCGACATCATGGCCACCTGCGTGGATTTGGCAGGGGCGAAGTATCCGGCCCAGTTCAAAGGCGAGGCGATCCAGCCCATGGAGGGCGTTAGCCTGCGGCCCGCCTTCGACGCCAAGCCGCTGGGCCGCAAGGACGCCATCTACTGGGAGCACGAGGGCAACCGCGCCGTCCGCCTCGGCAAGTGGAAGCTCGTCGCCGTTCACAACGGCCCGTGGGAGCTCTACGACATGGAGGCCGACCGCACCGAGCTCCACAATCTCGCCGACAAGCACCCCGACAGGGTCAAGGAGATGGCCGCCCTCTACGATGCCTGGGCCGCGCGCGCCAACGTCGTCCCCTGGGGAAGCTGGCGCAAGGGGAAAGGCAGGGGCAAGGGGAAGGGTGGCACGTCCAAGAAGACGAGCTTCGATCTCAAGCAAGGCGACGAGCTCGAGCGCCACGAGGCGCCGATGGTCGCCAACCGACCCTTCACCGTCACCGCCACGATCGAGCCCACGAAGCCCGACGGCGTGATCGTCGGCCACGGCGGCCACCGCTGCGGCTGGGCGCTCTACCTCAAGGACGGGAAGCTCGCCTTCGCCACCCGCCGCGACAGCGAGATGAGCGTCGTCACCTCGAAGAAGCCGCTGCCCGCGGGCAAGGTGCAGATCCGCGCCCAGCTCGCCAAGGGCGGCGCCGTCACCTTCCAGGCCGCTGGCGCCGACCTCGGCGCCAGCGGCAAGCTGCCCGGCCTCGTCTTCGGCATGCCCGACGAGCCCCTTGGCGTCGGCTCCGACCCACGAAGCAACGTCGGCGACTACTCGGAACGCAACGCCTTTGCCGGCAGGATAGAGCAGTTGCGTATCGACCTCGAGAAGTGAGAGGAACTCCCATGATCCTCGCGCGCGTCCTGCCACTGCTCTCTGCCTGCACGGCGTTGGCTATCGCCGCCGCGCCTGAGAACCTGGCGCCGAAGGCGACGATCTCGGCGGACTCGGTCTACAGCAACCGCTATCCGGCGAAGGGCGTGGCCGACGGCGTCATCCCGAAGCCGATGGGCAGGGACGATATCGGCCGCTGCTGGGTCGTCCAGGGCGCCACCCATCGCAGCAAGGCGCGGATCACCTTCGCGTGGCCCCAGCCGGTGACGGTCGCCGAGATCGTCTACTGGGGCCGCACGGGCTGGCACTGGGGCGAGAACTTCCGCGACTACGAGCTATACCTCGACGACGCCAAGGCGCTCGCGCTCAAGGGCAGGCTGAAGGCCGGCCACGGCGGCCAGCGCATCACCCTCAAGCAGCCGACGAAGGTGAGCAAGCTCGCCATTCAGTTCACCAGCTCCTACAACGGCCCGAACCCCGGGGCATCGGAGATCCAGATCTTCGCCGCGAAAGTCCCCGACACGGCGCTCGGCAAGTTCGTCAAGCCCAATCCCTACGACCCCCAGGCGCCCCCGCCTCCCCAACTCGAGGAATCGGCCGAGTTGGCCAGGCGGCTGAAGGCCGGCGAGATGGGCTTCACGAAGCTCGTCCTCGCGCAGCGCCACCACATCCGCTGCTCCCACGTCTACACCTACCACTGCGAGGGCCAGCGCGACGGCGG
>CAZDNN010000601.1:0-3957 GCA_964506385.1 uncultured Planctomycetota bacterium | reverse complement strand
GGCATCGGCGTGGAATCGTGGCATCGCAACCGCCTATGTCCCGGGTGCCCCGCGCTCAGCCGACGAGAGGCTGCCCGTCCGTGGGCCCCCAGGACAATTGCAGACCTGTTTAGGTCCGCAATTATCGTCACTGGGCGACCTATCAGGGCGTACGGGCATCGGGGTGGAGACCTGACATCGCAACCGCCTAGCCTGATGCGCCGGGTCAGCCGCGCGGGTCGGCCTCGCCTGGGTCTTCCTGGCGCTCGGCGGCGCCGTGGAGGTGCCGGTGGATGGTCTCGGCCAGGGTGGTCGAGATGCCCTCGACCGCGGCGAGCCCCTCGACGGCGGCCGCCCGAATGGCGCGGACGCTGCCGAAGTGGGCGACCAGAGCTTTCTTGCGTGCCGGGCCGATGCCAGGGATGCAGTCGAGGACGGTGTGCTTGTAAGGCTTGGCACGCAGCTTGCGGTGGTAGGCGATGGCGAAGCGGTGGGCCTCGTCGCGGATCCGCGCCAGCAGCAGCAGCTCCGCCGAGTCCTGCGCCAGGACGACCGGCCCCCGTCTGCCCGGGACGAAGACCCGCTCGTCGGTGTGCTCCCGCTTGGCCCGCGGGCCGGTCCCCCGACGCTTCTCGCGGCCTTTGGCCAGCGCCACCACGTCCACGTCGCCCACGCCCAGCTCCCTCATGGCCGCGCAGGCGGCGCCGAGCTGGCCCTTGCCGCCGTCGATGACCAGGAGGTCGGGCAGATCGTCGTCGGCCATGCCGCGCCGCAGCCGCCGTTCGAGCACCTCGCGCATCATGGCGAAGTCGTCGCTGCCCTCGACGGTCTTGATCTTGAAGCGGCGGTACCGCGCCTTGTTCGGCGCCCCCCGCTCGAAGGTCACCATCGAGCCGACGGCCTGCGCGCCGTGCAGCGTCGAGATGTCGAAGCACTCGATCCGCTCGGGCGGCCTCCGCAGGCCGAGCGCCTCGGCCAGACGCTCGAGGACCCGCGCCCGCTCCCGCTCGCTGGCGCCGGCGGCGCGGAAGGCGCTCTCGGCGTTCTCCATCGCCATTCGCACCAGCCGCGCCTTGTCGCCCCGCTGAGGCCGCACCAGGGCCACCTTCCCGCCACGCCGCTCGGCCAGCCACGCCGCCAGCGGCTCGCGCGCCGCAGGCTCCACGGGCACGAGGATCTCGGGCGGGATGAACCGCGTGATGCTGTAGAAGCGCTCGAGGAACTCGCCGAAGGCCGCCTCCGCCGACCGCCCCCTTGTGTTCACCCCGTAGCTCGGCACGTCCTCGAGCCTGCCGCGGCGCACCAGGAGGGCTTGGACCTGCATCCGGTCGCCCTCCTTGTAGTAGCCGAACACATCGCGGTCCACCGCCTGCGCCGACGTGATCGTCTGCTTCTCCATCGTCCGCTCGACGGCGCTGAGCTGGTCGCGGTAGCGTGCCGCCAGCTCGTAGTGCATCTGCTCCGACGCCGTGTCCATCTTCGCCCGCAGCCGCTCCGCCAGCTCCGCGCTCCGCCCGCGGAGGAACAGCTCGACCTCGTCGAGCAGCTCCCCGTACGCCGCCTCGTCCACTCGTCCGACGCAGGGCGCAAGACACCTGTCGATCTCGTGATACAGGCAAGGCCGCGTCCTGCCCCTGAACACCGTGTCGGGGCACTTGCGGAGGGGAAACACCGCGTTGACGATCCTCAGGGTCTCGCGCAGCGCCGCCGCCGAGGAGTATGGCCCGAAGTAGAGCGCCCCGTCCTCGGTGTAGCGGCGGACCGTCTCGAGCCTGGGGAAGGGCTGGCGGCGGTCGAGGCGGATGCTCAGGAAGGTCTTGTCGTCCTTGAGATTGATGTTGTAGCGTGGGCGGAACTGCTTGATGAGGTTGTTCTCGAGGATCAGCGCCTCTTTCTCGTTCGCCACCACCACCCAGTCGATATCGGCGACCTTCGGCACCATGTGCTCGACGAGCACCCGCTCGTCGCTCGACCCCGGCTGGAAGTACGACCTTACGCGGCTCCGCAGATTCACCGCCTTGCCGACGTAGAGCACCTTCTGCCGCCGGTCCTTGAACAGATAGACCCCGCACGCCGCCGGCAGCGCGTCGAGCTTCTGCTGGACCTTGCTGTCGGGCGGCATCTAGTCGCCATCCCTTCGCGTCTTGCCGGGGGGGAGGGGAGTGGGCGGCTGGTATCGAGCGACCGCTCGCCCGATGTGGTGCAGGCAGATGATACAGCGGGGCCGGGTGGCATCATAGACCACCACGGCCACGGCGCCGCCGACCGCCAGGGCGATGAGCAGGATCGCGAGCCAGAGCGGGCCGTGCCTGCGCCAATCCATGGGCTATGTCCTCACGCGGTTGCCAGCGCCGCGGGCCCCTGCTATGATCGCCGCCCGCGTGCCGGGCTTTCCTCATTATAGCCCTGGCGCCTCGCCTTTTCTACTGCTCGGAGCGGCCTCGTGTCCGACGACCGCCATCGGGGGTGGCTGTATCTGGGGATGCTGTCGCTGACCCATGGGCTGAGCGACTTCTATGCGACGGCCTTCGCGCCGCTGGTCGAGACGTTCCGGACGAGCTTCGATCTGGACCAGGCGGGGATCGCGGTGATCGGCGCGGTCATCGGGGTGTTCGGCTCGATGATGCAGCCGCTGTTCGGCATCTGGGGCGATCGCGCGCGGCGGGGCCTGATGGCGGCCGTGGGGCTGGCGGTGTCCGCCGTGTTCGTCTCGTGTATCGGGTTGTCGCCGAACGTCTGGGTGCTGGGGGCGCTGCTGACTGTCGGGGCGCTGGGGGTGGCGGCGTATCATCCTGTGTCGGTGGCGCTGGCCACGCGGTTCGCGCCGCGGCGGAGCGTGGCGGTCGGCTACTTCCTGTCGGGCGGCGGCCTGGGGTTGGCGCTGGCGCCGCTGGTCGTGCCTTGGGTGGTCGCGCGGCTGGGGCTGGCGTATTTGTGGGTGCTCGCCTTCCCCGGCGCGGCGTTCGCCGTCTGGATCTGGACGACAAGCCGGGACGAGACGCGGGCCGTGCCGTCGGGCAGGGCGTTCGACCTGCGGGCGATGTTCGCCCCAGGGACGGGGCCGGTCTGGGCGCTGTTCGCCATGGCGACGCTGCGGTCGCTGGTGGTGACGGCGTTCATCTACTTCGCGTCGGTGCTGGGCGCGTCGCGGGGGTGGGACGCGGTGGAGGCGGGCCGGCCGGCCGCGCTGTTCCTGGCGTGTGGCGTTGCCGGCGGGTTGTGGGGCGGCTATCTGGGGCAGCGGTGGGATCAGCGGCTGCTGCTGATGGGCTCGGCGATCGTGGCGGCGCCGCTCTTCTGGTGGTTCGCGCGGACCGGTGCCTGGCACGGCTGGGCGGCCTTCGGCGCGGCGGGGTTCGCAGGCGGGATCGCGAACACGCTGAACGTCTCATTCGGCCAGGAGCTTCGGCCACAGAGCGCGGGCATGGTGAGCGGTCTGATGATGGGGCTGGCGTGGGGGCTGTCGAACGTGCTGCTCATCCCTGTGGGGTTGTTGGCGGACCACGTGGGGATCGGGGCGGCGCTCCAGGTCGTTGCGTTGGTGAGCGTCGTGGGCGCGCTCTTTGGCCTGCTGCTGCCATCGAGCCGGGCTCGGGATGGCGAGTCGTGAGTGGCGCCGCCCTTCGAGTCTGCGTGTCTGTGTGTCTCGGACCTGGGCAGGTCCGAGACAAGGATGGCGCCAGCCCCGTGGAGGCGGGCGGTGCCCGCGGGTTGGGTGTGGGGGTTGGCTGTGTGGGGGGAGGGCCGCGGAAGCGGCGCAGGCGGCGCTCCAGGCCGTCGCGCTGGTCAGCGTCGCGGGCGCGCTCTTCGGCCTGCTCCTGCCATCGAGCAGGGCTCGGGAAGGCGAGTCGTGAGTGGCGGCGCCCTTCGAGTGTGCGTGTCTATGTGTCTCGGACCTGGGCAGGTCCGAGACAAGGATGGCACCAGCCCCGTGGAGGCGGGCGGTGCCCGCGGGTTGGGTGTGGGGGTTGGCTGTGT
>CAZDNN010000600.1:0-3989 GCA_964506385.1 uncultured Planctomycetota bacterium | reverse complement strand
GTCCCCTGTCTTGCTGGTCGGCTTCTCCGGTTGCTCTGCTTCCGTTTTCTTCGTCTTCGGCGGCTTGACGGGCTGGAGCGGCAGGTCTCGGCCGACGAGCATTTCGAGCTCGGCGAGGCGCTGGGCGTGGTCGGCCAGCGCACGCGCCCGTGCCAGGCGGAACGCCAGGAGCACCCGCTCGGCGTCGATCAGGTCGGTGAGGCTGGCCTTGGCGGCTTTGTAGGCCGTCTGGGTCGCCTTGAGGCCCTGCTCGGCCCGGGGGAGCAGGGCCTCGCCGTAGAGGGTGATCTTGCGGTCCGCGTCGCGCAGCTTGAACAACGCGAGCTCGATCTGCGCGGTGAGCGCGTTGCGGCGCGCCGCCAGCGAGTGCCGGGCGCCCCGCAGGCGGGCGCGGGCCTCGCGCTCGGCCGCGGCATACTTCCCCCGCCAGATGGGCAGCTCGACCGCCAGCTCGACGATGACGGGATCCTTGCCGCTGTCGGAGTTGTGCACCGCGGCGTGGCCCGTCTCGATGTAGGTCACGCCGAGGCCGAAGTCGGGGTAGCAGTCCTTCCGCGCCAGCTCGACAGCGGCGCCGTGGCGGGCGGCCTCGGCCTCGATGGCCTTCAGCTCCGGGTTCGCCTCGCGCATCCAGGCCAGCAGCGGGGCGGCCTCGGCAAGCCGCTGGTGCGGAATGACAGTCGGCCACGGCACGGGCGCGTCCGGCGGGCGGTTGAGCGCCGCGTTGAGGCGCGCCACGACCGGCCGCCGCGCGTCCTCGAGGGTGGCGAGCCGGTCCCGCAGCTTGTCGAGCTCCACCTGCGTGCGCAGCACGTCGGCGTACTCGCCGCGGCTCACCCGATAGAGCGACCGCGCGACGCTCTCGACGTAGCGCAGCAGCTCGACGTTCTCCTTCGTGATGGCGACGGCGCGGGACAGGTAGTAGAGCTCGTAGTAGGCGTCCTTGACGCGCTGGGCGAGCGCGAGCCGCGCGCCCTCCAGCCGCTCGTACGCCGCCCGCGCCCCGGCCCGCGCCACGTCGCCCCGCAGCCGCAGCGTGCCGAACCAGGGGAACATCTGCATGAGGCTCAGGCGGTGGCGCTGCGGCCCCGCCCGCGTCTCGACCTGCTCGACGTAGTAGGCGTAGGACAGCCTGGGCTCGGGCAGCGCCTTGGCCTGCGGCACCCGCTCGAGCGCGGCCCGCCACTCCTCGAACCTCGCCCGCAGCTCGGGGCTGTGCAGCGCCGCGTACGTGACATAGTCTTCAATGCCCGGCGCGGCCGGCAGATCGCTCGCGGCGGCCCGCTCGGACGCCGCGGCAGCGGCCATGCGCTCCACGACCGCTGCGTCGCCCGCGATGTCCCTGGCAGTGCCCAGCGGCGCGCGCAGTGGCACGCAGGCGGCGAGGAGGACGAGCATGGCGGGAAAGACTGTGCGGCAGTGGCTGGCGACCGTCATCGCGGATGCCCTCGCTGCGGAGGCGGGGTCAGGAAGAGCCGCGTTGTCAGCTTGGGGTTGATGCGTCTTCACCCATCATACCATGCTTCACGTTCGCCGCCAGCGCGAGCGGGGCGCGCATCTCCTCGGCGTGCTCCGGGTGCTCGGGCAGCACGGCCTCGGGGTCGCCGCCACGTCGGCGGGCCCACACTTCGCTGAAGTGTTACGCCTGGACGAGGACATCGGCCCCCGGTCCCCCAGCGGCGGGGCGAATGATGCCACACTTTCGAAGGTGTGGCATCATTCGCCAGAGACTCGCTCACCGAGACGTCTGCCAGGCAGTCGGTCGCAAGCTGCGCCGCGGGGCACGGCATCCGCCCGTCCTCGGCCCCTCCGGGCCGCCAGGTCAGCTTCCGCCGCCCTGCGCCTTGACCTTCGCCAGGTACCTGGCCGGGTCGGCCTTGAACTTGTCGATGCAGCCGGGGCAGCAGAAGTAGACCCGCGTGCCCTGGTAGTCGGTGTGGACCGACGGGTCGATGGGCTTGCCCATGACGGGGCAGGTCTTCTGGCCGATGGCCGCCGCGCCCTCGGCCGGCGCGGCCTTCGACTTGCCAATACCCAGCGCCTTGCCAACCGCATTGCACATCGGACAGCCGCATCCGGTGACCACCAGGGCCACAACCACAATCGCCACCACACACACCACGACTCGTCGCATAGTCCGTCTCCTTCACTGTCGGCCCACAGGGGCCAGCTCGGCCTGGACCGAGCGGACCACGGCACGGAACACAACGTCGGGGAGCAGGGGGAGGGGCCCGCCGGGCACCGGCCCGATGGCACTCCGACGGGCGGTGGCATCGCGCGGTCCAGCATCGTCGGGCGCGGCCGGGTCTGGAGAGCCTTCATCGGACGGCAGGGGGTCGCTCGTCATGGCATGGGCCTCCGTACACTGCCCGCCCCAACTAACTCGAGGATATCAATCAGTATACTCAGGTATCGGCGCAGCGTCAATGTTATTCTCGCCGCCGCGATCAGCCACGGCGCGCTTGGGCGAAGGGCAGGTTCATGGAGATGACGCGGACCGCCCGGGGCTGGCTTCGATCACTCGCCCCCGCCGGTGGGCAGGGCGAAGAGCAGCGGCCGGGCGGCCATTTCGCGGTCGGCCATGAGAAGGCCCTGTGGGTGGCCGCCGACGCGCTGGAGGATCTTGACGTTCGCGTCCGCGTTCCCCTCCTCCTCGACCTGCTCGGTGACGAACCACTGGAGGAAGATCTCCGTGGCGTGGTCGCCCTCCTTCCGGGCGAGGGTCACCAGGCCGTTGATGAGGCCGGTGACCTTCTGCTCGTGCTTGAAGGCGTCCTGGAAGGCGGCCAGCGGGCTGTCCCACTCGGTGGGCGGCCCGTCGATGGCCGCCAGGGTCACCCGGCCCAGGGCCTCGCCGATGTAGCCGTAGATCTTCATCGCGTGGACCATCTCCTCCTGGGCCTGGGCCTTCATCCAGGTGGCCATCCCGGGCAGGTCCTGGTCCGCGAGGTAGGCGGCCATGGACAGGTACAGGTAGGCCGAGTACATCTCGGCGTTAACCTGCGCGTTGAGCGCCGCCTCCAGCTCCTTGCTCAGCATCGCTCCCGCTCCTTCCGAACAGGGACGGTGGGCAAGTGTCCCTGGCACTGTGTCAGGGGCTCAGCTTCCGCACCGCGTCAAGCACCTCGTCGTAGTCGGGCTCGTCGGTCACTTCCTCGACGAGCTGGGTGTAGGCGACGTCGCCATTGCGATCGACGACGAATACCGCGCGGGCCAGCAGGCGGAGCTCCTTGATCAGCACACCGTAGGCGAGGCCGAAGGCGGCGTCGCGGTGGTCGCTGAGGGTCTGAATGCTCTCGACGCCGGCGGCGCCGCACCAGCGCGCCTGGGCGAAAGGCAGGTCCATGGAGATGACGCGGACCGCGACGCCGTCGCCGAGGCCCGCGGCCTCCTCGTTGAAGCGCCGTGCCTCGAGGTCGCACACCGCCGTGTCGAGCGACGGCACGGCGACCAGCACCCCCACCTTGCCCTTCAGCGACGAGAGCCTCACCGCGTTCAGCTCATTGTCCAGCAGCTCGACGTCGGGCGCGTCGTCGCCCGCGCCGACCTCGTTTCCCACCAGCGTCAGTGGGTTCCCGTGAATCGTGATGACACCAGTGCGTTCACCCATCGCCCGTCTCCTTCCCTGTGTCTGGCGTCCTACAGGCATCGTGGGATCGCTCGCCCGGGCCGCACTTGCGTTCGGGAGCTTCCTCTTCCCATGGTAAGCACATCCTGTGCGCGATCAAGGCGTTTCGCCGGCAACGGAGAGTCTGGCCCCGGATCTTGGGAGCCCCTGCCCGGTGTTCTGCCATAGCACGAACACGGGGGTCGTGGCTATTCAGCCGGCTGGAGTGCCGGTGAGCGGCCGCAGGCAAACGGCGGCTTGCCAGGGGGCTCGCCCTCCCAGAGGCTCATTGTGAAACAGGCTCCAGTGGGCGAGGCTGAGGCTCTGGGGAGTCTGGCCCCGGATCTTGGGGACCGTGGCCCGCCCTTCTGCATCGTCCTCG
>CAZDNN010000599.1:0-4001 GCA_964506385.1 uncultured Planctomycetota bacterium | reverse complement strand
AGGACTTATACGACCTATACGCCCTATCCGACTATGGGACCGAGTAACTATTCAGCCGGCTGAAGCGCCGGCGAGCCGCCGCAGCCTCCTGCCGCCCGACGGCATGTCTTCCCCGACCCCTGGAACCTGGAACCCGGAACCCGGAACCGCCGCCCCCGCATCGAGCATCCAGTACAGTAGTGGACAGCGGCGTGAGATTTGCTATACTGGCTCTGTCCGACCGCGCCACTCTCTTTGGAAGGAGCCGTCGCCGATGAGGAATGTGAGCGGGAAGAAGCCGACCGGGGCCGTCGGGAGACGCCAGTTTCTGAGGACGGCTGCCACCGCGGGTGCAGGGCTGCTCGTGGTGCGCAGCGGCGTCCTCGGCGCCGACGCGCCGAGCAGGAAGCTCAATATCGCCTTCATCGGAACCTGGGGCCGCGCCCACGCGCACTTCGGCTCCGTGAGGAGCGAGAACGTCGTGGCCCTCTGCGACGTGGACGAGAACCATATCGCCTCCGCCGCCAAGCGGTTCCCCAAGGCCAAGACGTACGTGGACTGGCGGAAGTGCCTCGACCAGAAGGACATCGACGCGGTGATCTGCGCGACCACCGACCACACCCATGCCTTCATCGCCAACTGGTCGCTGAACCGCGATCTGCACGTCTACTGCGAGAAGCCGCTGGGCAACAGCGTCGAGGAGTGCCGAGTCGTCCGCGCGAACTACCTGAAGAGGAAGACCAAGCTGGCGACCCAGGTCGGCACCCAGCGGCACGCGATCCCGAACTTCAATCGCGTGCGCGAGCTGGTCCTCGACGGCGCGATCGGCGAGCTCAAGGCCGCCTGGGCATGGGGCAACCGCCAGCTCCGCCGCAAGGGCTATCCCCCGGCCAAGGGCGAGCCGCCCAAGACACTCCACTATGACCTCTGGATCGGCCCCGCCCCCTTCCATCCCTACAACCCCGAGTACTTCAGCCGAGGGCCAGGCGCCAACTGCCTGAGCTGGAACATGTTCTGGGACTTCGGCAGCGGCCAGATAGGCGACATGGGCAGCCACACGATGGATCTGGCGTGGAACGCGCTCGATGCCGACCTGCCGACCACCGCGGAGGCCGTGGCGTACCCGGCCAACTCGCCCGAGGCCACAGGAGGCCGGAGCAAAGGCAAGGCGACTAAGCCGATCCCGCCCCACCCCGAGGTCACCCCAGTCGAGCTCCACTCCTCATTCGACATCCCGGCCAACGACTGGCGCCCGGCCATCCGGCTGCACTGGTATCAGGGCGGGATGATGCCGCGCTCGCCGAGGGGCTACGTGGATCTCAAGCGGATCGGCCACGGCGCCATGTTCAAGGGCTCGAGGGGCTTCATCGTCTGTGACTTCGGCTCCCGCATCGTCATCCCCTTCGGGAGCGACGACGACCTGACCTACTATAAGCCGCGGACGAAGGACAAGGTGATCCCGCCGCTCGGGAACTTCCAGCGGCAGTGGATCGACGCCGCCAAGGGCGATCTCAAGACCTCCTGCGACTTCGACTACGGCGGACGGCTCATCGAGACGATGCTCCTCGGCCTCGTGGCCTACCGCGTCGGCAAGAAGATCACCTACGACGGCAAGGCGGGCAAGACCAACGACGAGGCGGCCAACGCCCTGCTCAGCCGCAAGTACCGCGAGGGGTGGACCCTCAACGGCTGACAGGAGCAGGCGGCTCCGGGTTGCGGGTTCCGGGTTCCGGGTTGCAGGTTCCGGGTTGAAGGTTCCGGGTGATGGGGTCTGTGTGCCGCGTGACGGGTTGCGGGTGGCAGGGGAGTGTGCCGCGGGTGTCTTCTCCGACCCCCGGCACCCGGAACCGGGAACCTGGAACCGCTGGCTCTGACCCGCATCCAGCGTTCGCGATCACAAGTCGTTGCCTCGCAGGCGGTTAGACGCTGCATTTCGTCGTTGACTCGCGGGGCGCGAGAGGGTATACTGTAAGCGCGCGGGGGATTGAGGTGCGCCGTGGCTAACTACCGCCACGCACAGTTCGCCGAGCTCGCGCGGCAGTTGCTCAAGTACTCGCCCCGGCCACGCAAGCTCCAGCAGCTAGCGCGCATCCGCGCGTTTGCTCTCAGCCTCCAGCCCAGCCACACCTACCCCTACGACTACGTCTGCTATCAGATCACGCGGTTCAAGCCCGGCGACGCGCCCCACGCGGTGTTCGCGGCGGATGACCTCCTGGCCGACCTCATGGCCCTCCACCACGAGCTGAGCGACAGCATCGACCTGCCCGTCGAGTGGGCGGAGGAGCCGGTGCTGACCCTCGAGGAGGTGCGGCGGACCTACGACGTGTCGCTGAAGACGGTGCGGCGCTGGCGGTCGCGGGGCCTGGTGGCCTTCCGCTTCGTCTTCGAGGACGGCCGAAAGCTCACAGGCATCCGCCAGAGCGATCTGGAGGGCTTCGTCGAGGCGCACCCCGACATCATGGAGCGGACGGGCGCCTACACGTACATCGACGGCAGGACCCGCCGCGCGCTGATCGCCCGAGCCTTCGAGCTATCGCTGGCCGAGGAGCTGACGCTGGCGGAGGCGGTGGGGCGGCTGGCGCGGGAGTTCGGCTGCTCCCACGGGTCGGCCCGCGCGCTGCTGCGGCGATACGACCGCGAGCATCCTGAGGCGCCCATCTTCGCCAAGGCCGCTCGGCCGCTCTCCGAGGCCGAGCGCCGCCAGATCCACGCCCTCTACCGCGACGGGCTCGACGCCGACCGCCTCGCCCGCGCCTTCCTGCTCGGCCGCACGACCGTCCAGCGGGTCGTCCGCGACCTCACGATCGAGGACATCCTGGACCGCGAGTGGTACTACGTCGCCAGCCCCGACTTCGCGCGGCCCGACGCCGACGCCCTGTTCCTCGCCGAGCCGCTCCCTGCGCACCTCGACGAACGGTCCTTCGGCGACCCGCTGAGCCCGGAGCAGGAGCAGGCGCTCTTCCGCCGCTACAACTACCTGAAGTACCGCCTCGCCCGCGCCCGCGACGAGCTGGCCCCCTCTGACCTCACGCCGGAGCGGATCGCGGAGATTCTGGACATCTACCACGCGGCTGTGGCAACGCGCAACTGCCTGGTGGTGGCGAACCTGCGGCTGGTGGTGCACCTGTCTGGCCGGCACGTCGCTCCGGGGCGCCCCCTCGACGAGCTGGTGAGCGACGGCACGGTGAGCCTCATGCAGGCCATCGAGCGGTTCGACTACTCCCGCGGCGTCCGCTTCTCAACCTACGCGAGCTGGGCCATCCGCAAGAACTTCGCGAAGACCATCCCCCAGGAACTCCACGCCCGCACCGCCGCGATGACCAGTGCCCAGGAGATCATCGACGGCCAGCCCGCCCCCCAGGGCGCAACGGCCGGCCAGCGGGAGTTCCGCGAGGTCCTCCGCTCGACCGTCGCGACGCTGCTGCTCGAGCTCGGCCCGCGGGAGCGGGAGATCCTCGCCGCCCGATTCGGCCTCGGCAGGGAGCAGGAAACGCTCGAGCAGATCGGCGAGCGCTTCGACATCACACGCGAGCGGGTCCGCCAGATCGAGGCCCGCGCCCTCCGCAAGCTCGCCGGGCTCGCCGACCCCGCCCTCATCAACGACATCCTCTGAGCCCAGCCGACCCAAGACCTCATCCGCAGATTGCGCAGATTCGCGCAGATTGAAGTGGAGAGCGGACAGGTTCGCCTTCTCCGTTGACACCCGTCCCCCGACACTCGACACTCCGCGGGCGCCCGGCGGGGTCCTGCGGCTGAGTCTGGCCCCGGATCTTGGGGACCGCGGCCCGGTGTTCTGGATCGTCCTCGTCGTCGTCCTCGTCCTCGGCAGTATCAAGCCCGGCCCTATTGACCTCTGCATAACTAATGCAACACGCCTGCGCACACGGTCAGTTGGCGACCCCGCTCCGGCCTGCGTTTGGCACGGGTTCTTGCAGCCAGATCTGCAACTATCAGGTGCCGGAAGGGGGAATCTCAGTGTCCTGTGCAACCGCGAGGATCGACTTCCATGGGGGAACCAGCGG
>CAZDNN010000598.1:0-4002 GCA_964506385.1 uncultured Planctomycetota bacterium | reverse complement strand
CGACGAGGCGCTGCGCTACGCGGCCTGGCTGGCTGAGGAAGAGACGGTGGAGCTGGCCCGGTGAAGTTCCTGGTGATCGAGAAGGGCCGAATCCGCCAGAGGCGCCTGCCTGTCTAGCCAGGCGCGCTCGGCTGCACTCATCTTAGGAGGGCCGCAATGCCCCACGTGGATCGACGCACGTTTCTCAAGGGGTCGCTGGCCGCGGCGGGCGCCACGTTCATCATCGGCGTGAGCGGCCGGGAGGTGCTGGGCGCGAACGAGGTGATCCGCGTCGGCGTCGCCGGCATCCGCGGGCGCGGCGGTGGGCACATCGGCGAGTTCCTCCGCATCCCGGAGGTCCGCATCGCCTACCTCATCGACATCGACAAGCAGACCTTCGGCAGCCGCCGCGGCACCATCGAGAAGAAGCTCCTCGACGAGGCCCGCAGGGAGTATCTCGCCAAGCTGCCCGAGGCCGACCGCAAGGCCCGCCAGGAGGCCGACCAGGCGCACAAGAAGCACGCCGGCCTGATCAAGAAGCTCGGCAAGCGCAAGCCCGAGGAACTGACCGACGAGCAGAAGCAGGAGCTGGCCGCGGCCCGCGCCGCCGAGAGCGAGTACGCCGCACAGTCCAAGGCCCTCGCCGCACAACTCCGCAAGGGCATCGAGGCCCAGGTGCCGATCTGCGTGCAGGACGTGCGCAAGGCGCTCGACGACAAGGACCTCGCCGCCATCTCCATCGCCACGCCCAACCACTGGCACGCTCTCATGACCATCTGGGCCTGCCAGGCGGGCAAGGACGTCTACGTGGAGAAGCCGTGCAGCCACAACATCTTCGAGGGCCGCAAGGCCGTCGAGGCGGCCCGCAAGTACAAGCGGATCGTCCAGCACGGCACCCAGAGCCGCAGCGACGGCAAGTGGGCACGCCTCGCCGCCATCGCCCGCTCGGGCAAGCTCGGCAAGGTGCTCGTCAGCCACGGCATCGCCAGCAAGCCCCGCGGCGGCATCGGCCACAAGAAGCCCGGCACCCCGCCCGCACACATCGACTTCAACCTCTGGCTCGGCCCCGCCCAGAGGGTCCCCTACCACGCCAACCTCGTCCATTACAACTGGCACTGGTTCTGGGACTTCGGCTGCGGCGAGATCGGGAACCAGGGGGTCCACCAGATGGACCTCGCCCGCTGGATGATCCCCGACGCCACGTGGCCCACCGCCGTCGTCTCCATGGGCGGCCGCTTCGTCTGGGGCGACCAGGGCGAGACCCCCAACACCCAGCTCACCGTCTTCGAGTTCGGCGACAGCCTCCTGGTCTTCGAGAACTGCAATCTCACCGACGGCAAGACCCGGCGGGTGGACAACGACGTCTACTTCGAGGCCGGCCGCGTCGTCGGCGGCTCGCGATTCTACCCCAAAGACAGCGACAAGGCCGCGAGCCTGCCGAAGGTGGACTTCAAGCTCGGCCCGGGCCGCGGCCCCTTCGGCAACTTCATCGAGTGCGTCAAGAGCCGCAAGGCCGAGGACCTCAACGCCGACATCCTCGAAGGCCACTACTCCAGCGGCCTCTGCCACCTCGGCAACACCTCCTACCGCCTGGGCAAGGACCTCCCGTTCGCCCAGACGGGCATCTTCCCCGACCGCAGCTTCGCCGCAGGGCGCTGGGAGGACCTGAAGAAGCTGCTCAGCCAGCGGCGGAAGGTCAACCTCGGCCAGACCCCCTGCCGCGTCGGCCGCCGCCTGAAGTTCGACGGCAAGAACGAGAAGTTCGTGGACTGTCCGGAGGCGGACAAGCTGCTCACCCGCGACTACCGCCCGCCCTTCGTCGTGCCCGAGGAGGTCTGAGGCGAGCCGCGACCGCCCGCTGCATCATCGAGGCCAGGCGTCTCCCGGCGCCTGGCCTCTCGGCCATTTCACCACGGGGCATCCTCCCGCCGTTCGCGCAGGCCCGAGCGGCGGGTATCCCATAAGGGGTGGCGGCTGGCCTGGGCGAGAGTTATGACGAAGTCCGGTTGCGACTCTTTAGCGCTTTAGCGCTAAACCGTTAGAGACTCCCAACCCCCCGCTCCCTTGCACTCCACTCGGCAAAGCAGCGGTTCCCGCGCAGCGGGCGACGCGGCGGCGGACGCTCTGCTGCATGGAGACCCTCCACAAGCAAGTTGCATGATGGTTCCCCATGGCGCATGATGGACCGCGGAGGATACCTGCCGTGACCCCTTGCCTGCGGCACATCGCGATGGCCGGCCTCGTCGTGGCCGCCGCCACCTGCGCGTCGGGCGGAGAGGATGCTGCGGCGCCGCGCCTCAGCGCAGAGGTTACCGCGGCCTTCGGCGGCTGGTTCCGCCCTGGCTGCCCCGTCGCATTCCGCGTCGCGCTGACGAACCCGGGGCGAGCCTTCGAGGGCGACATGGACCTCGTCGTCGAGGGCATTACCTGGCGGACCCGGGTGCAGGTCGGCTCGCAGGCGACAGCGACGCTGCACGTCCTGGCCGCCGTCCACTCGGCTGCGTCCCCCGTCGAACTGGTCGTGCGAGGGGAGGCCGGCGAGGAGATGCTCCGTCAACGGGTGGCGGCCGGGTTGCGCCAGCGGTCCGCCGAGGGCGCGCTCGTCGCGGTGATGGACGACGATGCCGACGCCGGGCCTCGGCTGAAGGCCCAGGGCCTCGCCGTCGCCGAGCTGGGCGGCGAGGACCTGCCGCTCTGGGGGAGCAGCTACGCGAACATCGACGCCGCGATCATCGTGGGTGCTGGGCTCGGCTGGCAGACCGAAGTCCTCCGTGCGGCTGCCTATACAGGCGGGCCCGTGGTGTTCGTGTTGAAGCCAGGGGAAGCCGTTCACGAAGGGACGGCGCTCGGCGGCCTGCGGGCGCCGAGACAAACCACGGGGGAGGAGTGGCTGCGGGAGGTCGCGAAGCAGGAGGACGTTGAGCCACTGGCCGACGGCCTCGTCTGGCGCGAGGGCCTGGGCCGTGTGGCCGTGGGGCCGCCCAGCGACGAGTTCCTGGCAGCCGTGGCCGACCTGGCCCGCGCCGCAGCCTCGCGCCGGCGCGGAGCGGGGGACGTGACGGTGGCGCCCGAGGTCTATGAGGCCTTCGACGCCCCCGCGTGGAGCGGGCGGACCCGCTGGCGGGTGGCCGGCGCGGCACTCGCCATGCTGGCCGCGGTCGTCGTCGTTGCGCTCGCCGTGCCGAGGGACTGGGGGCGCCGGGCTCGGGTCATCTGCGTCCTGTGGGCCGTAGTCCTCCTCGCGCTGGTGGCACGCTGGGCGATCCTGCCGGCGGAGCCAGCCGTCATGGACACGCTGACCGTGGTCGAGGCCGCGGAGGGCAGCGACGTGGGTCCTGCGACGACGCTCGTCGCCCTCAACGGCGCCGCGCGGGGGGCGGTGACGGTCGAGATCGGCGGCGGGGCGGAGATCGTGCCCGTCTACTATGAAGCCAGCGACGCGGGCACGTGGGGCGATGTGGTTGTTGAAGGGGACGGCGGCGGAGCGCGCACGCTCACCTGTGGCGTCCATCGGGGCGTGCGGCGCTGCTTCGCCATGTGGTGGGAGGCCAGTTGGCGGGCAGGGGAACTGGCGGACACCGAGGGGGACAGCGTCGTGGTCCGCCGCCGGCGGGTCTCCGTCGGCGACGGCTGGCAGCCGGTGCGGCGGTTCCGGGGGTGGGAGGAGCCGGCGGGGAGCGTCCTGCGCTGGCAGGCGCGCCGCTGGGCGGGAGGCGGCACCTTCCGTGCCTCATGCAAGCGCCTGCCGTGGCAGGTCGTCCACGGCAGCCGCCTGCTCGAGGCCAGGCGGCACCCGGCGTTGATCTGGGCCGAGGCGCAAGACGACTGACGCTCGCCGCGCGGACCCCCACTCATCGGCGCCGAGGCCGGCCCCGGATCTTGGGGACAGTGGCTCGGCGTTCTGGATCGTCGTCGTCCTCGGCTCGACTCCCGACCGCTCCGCCTCCCCAGTGGTCGAGATCTGAGCGCGTCGGCGGTCAACAGGCGCCACGGCGGCACAATCGACGACGAGGACGACGACGA
>CAZDNN010000597.1:0-4013 GCA_964506385.1 uncultured Planctomycetota bacterium | reverse complement strand
GGTCGAGGAACCACTCGCCCGGCTCATCGAGCGCGGCGCGGAGGTTCTCGATGTGGTATCGCTGGCGATTGCCCCACCGCATGATGGGCCAGCGGGCGTTGCCGGTGAGGACGACGCGGCGGGTCTTCGGATCGACCTCGGCGATGCGGTGGCGGCCGATCTCCCACGAGTGGTAGAGCGTCAGCTCGACGTCGGCCAGCCGCTCCTTCGGGATGTCGAGCAGGGGCTGGATGTCGGCGGCCTCGGCGATGAACGCCCGGTTGCCCAGGGCCGCGGGCTCGCCCGTGAGCGGGTCGATGCCGTGGCTGACCTTGCGGACGGTGTAGTAGTAGAACTTGTCAGGCTCGCGGGCGCGGACGGCGCGCTGGCCATCCACCCAGAGCTGCTCGAAGGTCCACTTCCCGGCCGCGACCTCGGGGATGTGGGTCGTCCACAGGCCGTCCTCGCCCTGCTTCCAGCCCGTGATGCGGCGCCCGCCGGTGAAGACGGGCTTCGCGCCCTTCGCCGCTTCGTAGACGACGGGCGCCTCCGCCGTCCCGCTGTCCTCATGGGTCAGGACAAATGGCTCGGCCATCGGGTAGATGCCGTCGGCGACGACGATGCGGACGGGGCGCAGGAGGGGGCCTCGGCGCTTGAGGGAGCGGATGTGGTCCCGCGCGCTCTGGAGGGAGGCCAACGGGCCATCGGGGGCGACGTGGAGCCGGACGATGTGCTGATCGGGCCGGGGGAGGCTCTGGGGCGCGCAGCCTGTGCTGAGGGCCGCGAGCACCGCTGCCATGCTGAGAGATGCCACGCAGGCTGTCCGCATTCGTGTCCCCTGTTGTGGGCGGCGTGTGTACACGCCGAGAGAACGGTTACGTGGCGGGGCGGCGAGCCCCGGTTTCCTTCCATCCATCCTCGATCCGTCACTTGGCCCCGATGCGCACGACTGAGAGCCCACGCCAGCCCTTGCCGCCGGGGTAGGCGAAGCCGCGCGGCTCGGTCGGCTCGGCGTGGACGAGCCACCGGGCATTATGGCAGTTCAGCCCCATGAGGGCAATGCGCTCGGAGTTGCTGAGCCGGACCAGGTGCGGCTGCTCCTGTCGCCAGCAGGTGAAGAGCAGGCCGTAGGCGGTGATGTCGCTGCTGTCCTCGATGAGGAGCGCAAGGGGCGACTGCTCGCTCTGGGCGGTGACGAATGTGTAGTCGCGCGCGTTGCTCAGGTGGTAGGCGATCTCGCTCTGGTGCTCGAAGGGTGTGTTGTAGAAGAAGGCGGGGCCGCGGGACGCGCCGAGCAGGCCGACCGGGCCTGTGCCCGGGTTCCACATGTTCTCGAAGTAGCCGCCGCCGCTGCCCGAGAGGCGCAGCTCGCAGGCGACGCCCGTCTTCGGATGCGGGAGGATGTGGACGTCCCACATGCCCGACTGGCGGCCGGCCCGCCACTCGACCATTACGGCCCCGGGGTTGCCTTCGCCGGCGGTGAGGCGCAGGCCGGCGAGGACCGTGCGGCCATCGGGGTCGTCGGGCGTCAAGAGGACGGGCTTGGGGTGCCTGGTGTCGCCGAAGCCGGGCGCGCGGTCGGCCAGGCGGATCTCGGCGAGGCCCTCGCCGATGAGGCGGGTGTGCTTGCCCAGGCGGAGGGTGTCGCGGACGAGGTAGCGGCCATAGGGCAGGAACACCGTGCGGTGGGCGTCGATGGCGGCCTGGAGCGCCTGGGTGTCGTCGGCCTTCCCGTCGCCTGCGGCGCCTGCGTCTAGCGCGTTGACGATCGACACGTCGTCGAGGCGCGGGCGGGGCCGGCACGGCAGCAGATCGAAGCGTGCCGGCGGCGCGTCCCCAGGCTCCATCGGCACGCTGTCGGCGATGCCGGCGCCGCGGAACCACGCGCCGACGCGGACGACATCCTTCGGGTTGCCCGCGATGTCGTCGTCGAGGGCCTTGGCCACGGCGTCGAAGGCGACCCGCTCGAGGTAGCAGGGGCTGCCGTCGGTGGCGATGGCCTGGCCGCTGCGGATCGAGCGGAAGCGCGAATCCAGGAGCAGGACGGCCATCGCGCGCTCGATACGCATCCCGAGGGGGGCGTGGGCGACCTCGAGGTCGATGAAATCGAAGTTCCAGCAGTGGCGTACGTGGACGCCGATCTCCTGCTGGCCCCTGATCCGCAGGGAGCGGAACAGCCACTGGCTGCCCCAGCACCGCAGGCCGACCCGTCCGCCACGGATGGTCGTGTCGGCGATGACGCCGCCGCCCGGCTGGGAGGGGGGCTGGTCGAAGGCGGCGTAGTCGGTGCCACCGCCCACGTCGAGGCCGACGGCGGCGTCGCGCGCGTCGATGGTCACGTCGCGGATGGACGTGCCTTGGGCGGCCCGCCACAGGATGCCGACGGCGCCGGGATTGCCCCGCTCGATGCGGACCTTCACGTGGTGGATCTGCGTGTAGAAGGTGTTGTTGGCCGAGCCGCCGAGGGTGTTGGAGTTGGCCGCCCAGTTGCGGCTCTGGGGGTCCACGCCCCAGCCGTTGGTCGTCGTGATGACGGGCTTCTTCGCCTCGGGGTCATCGAAGCCTGGCGCCTTACGGGCGAGGACGATCGTCGGCGGGGCGTGCGGGTCGCCGATGAGGTGGGTGTACTTCCAGAGGATCAGCGTGTCGGTCACGCGGTACGTGCCGGAGGGCAGGTAGACGACGGCGGGCCTCTTCTCGCCCCGGACGCCGCGCTCGTGGTCGATGGCGGCCTGGATAGCAGCCGTGTCGTCGGCGGCGCCGTCGCCGGCCGCGCCGAAGTCACGGACGCTGCGGAACGCGCTCCCGTGTCGCGTCGTCTCGTACCAGGTGGGCATGCGCGGCCTCTCCGGCTCCGGGGGCCGGCAGCCGACGAGCGCCGCCGCGCTCGACACGATGAGGATACACAAGCTCAGGCGTCGCAGGCCCACGAGCGGCGTTCCCTCTCATTCGGTCATTTGACTGGCGGCGGGATGCGGTAGATGTGGACGGCGAGCTCGTCGAAGTCGTCCTCGAACCAGCCGTCTCCCGCGGTGATGGCCCGCCGCTCGTCCACCACCTCGACGGCCCAGCCCTGCGGGAAGCTCTTCGTCAGCGGCAGGCCCGTCGCCGAGATCCTGGCCCGGAGCTTCCTGCGCTCGAGGCTCACGGCGAAGAGATAGAGGGCCGTGCCGTGCTCGCGGGCCGTCACGGCGATCCGCCCGCCGCCGTCCACCTTGCAGGCCACCGTGGCCTTGGCCTGCGGCCCGAGCAGGATGGGCGCGAGGCGGGTGATCTGGGCGTTGAGGCGGCGAAGCTCCGCCTGGTTCGCCTCGGGGATGCGGCACCAGGTGTAGCGGGGCTTCCAGACGTGTGGGAAGTAGCCGATGGCCTTGGCCCCGTTGACGATGGCCATCCAGACCTCGGCGCGGATCTCGGCTGGGGTGGGCGCCCGCATGGTGTCGCTCACCCATTGGCCGCCGTTGGTCACCTCGAGGATCGCCCACACGGGGATGCGGCCTTTCGCGTGCTCGCGGAGCTTCACCGTGGCCTCGGCGATCTCGGGCACCCGGTCCGGCTTGCCCCAGCCGTAGATCGGGTAGTGGTCGTAGCCCACGATGTCCGTCGCCTGGCAGTAGGCGTCGTACGGGTTGTCGTCCTTGTACCGCAGGTACTGGGGCAGGAAGGCGGCCGTGAGGTTCAGGTAGAGGGGCCGCGACGGCTCGGCCTTCTTCCAGGCCTCGTACTGCGCGCGGATCTCGGCCGGCGGGATGCGCGGGCGCGGCGGCTTCGGCGGCGAGAGGGGCTCCTTGTCGCCCGTTGTGAGCAGGAAGGCGTCGAAGGCGACCATCGCGTTGTCGCCCGTCTTCGGCGGCCTGCCCGCGGTGCGGACCTCGTCCGTCTTGATCGCGAAGGTGTGCTTGCCCTTGGTGAGGCGCACGTCGCCGTAGCGGCACCAGCCGACGCTGAGGACGCGGTGCACCTTCTGGAGCTCGATGGCCTTGAGGTCGCGCGGCGTGTGCCGCCACTCGCCGTCGTCGAAGCGCCACCGGGTG
>CAZDNN010000596.1:0-4027 GCA_964506385.1 uncultured Planctomycetota bacterium | reverse complement strand
CGCACAGTTGGCCATCCAGCGAGAGATCGGGCTCTGGGAGAGCGGGCACGGTGGAGGGCGAAGAGGGCGTGTTGCCCGAATGGGGTTGAGGCGCGGAGCAGGCGGGACCGGCGACGCCGGGTGCTCGATGGGGACCGGCGGCTTCAGCAGCCCGGAGTCGGGTCGATGACCCATCCGGGGGCCACGGCGGCCCCGACAGCCCGCACAACCGCCCACAACGCCCGCCTGAACGGGGGGTCAAGGGGATTCCGCCTGCCGAGTCTACCCGCGGATGCTGGGGTTCCTTCTCCACTCGTCGTCCTCGTTCCCGTCGTCGGTTGGGCTGGCCCATGGCCCGACGCGCGCACGCGAGGCGTCAGCAGGGCCCGGTGGCCTTCCCTCCAAGCCGGTCCCATGTGTTCTGAATCCCGTGAGGACGCCGTTTTCGCCTTCGGCGCTCTCGCGCGCTGCGGCTCAGCGAGAAAGGAGGCGGGACGGGAGGCGCCGAGGGGACGGCGTGTGTTTTGACTTCGCGCCGGGGATCGGGTTTAATGATCCTGAAGCCCCAAGGAAGGAGCTGCGACGGGTGCAGGACGCACGGGCCGTCGGCATCACGACTACGGTGCCGGTCGAAATCCTGTTCGCGGCAGGATTTACGCCCCTTGATCTGAACAACGCGTTCATTACGGCCCCCGACCCTCTGGCGATGGTCGAGGAGGCCGAACGGGCGGGCTTCCCCCGCTCGATGTGCGCCTGGGTCAAGGGTATCTACGCCGCGGTGCGACGGCGCGGCATCGACACCGTCATCGGGGTCGTCCAGGGCGACTGCTCGAACACCCATGCCCTGATGGAGATTCTCGAGGCTGAGGGCGTTAGGGTCGTGGACTTCGCGTTTCCCTTCAAGCGGGAGGCGGAGTTGCTCGACGCGCAGTTGGATCACCTGGCTCGGGCCTTCGCGACGACCCGCGAGGCCGCCGAGGCCCAGAAGCGACGCCTCGACGCGGTCCGCGCGACGGTCCACGAGATCGACCGGCGCACTTGGCAGACCGACCAGGTCGGCGGCGCGGAGAACTTCGAGTGGACGATTAACTGCTCGGATTTCCGCGGCGACCCCGACCGCTACGGCGCAGAGGCCTCCGCGTTCCTGGCCGAGGCGTCCGCGCGGCCGGCGCAGCCGGGAGGGCCGCGGCTGGCTCTGCTGGGCGTGCCGCCGATCTGCTCCGACCTGTTCGCGCGGCTGGCCGAGATGGGCGCCCGCGTGGTGCTGAACGAGATGCCCCGGCAGTTCGCCATGCCGGGCGACAGCAAGTCGTTGCGAGAGCAGTACTTACGGTACACGTACCCCTACGATGTCTTCTATCGTCTGGAGGATATCGGGCGGGAATGTGAGCGGCGGCGGGTGGACGGCGCCGTCCACTACGTGCAGAGCTTCTGCTACCGGCAGATCCAGGATCGGCTGATTCGCGAGCGTCTCGATCGGCCGATCCTCACGCTGGAGTGCGATCGGCCCGGGCCGCTGGACGCGGCCTGCCGGACGCGGCTGGAGGCCTTCATCGAGATGCTCGCCCGATAGCAGGATGCCCGATGGCCGAGACCTCGCGCCTGAAGAAGACCGTGCTGCTGGTCATCAAGATCGGCCTCGCCGTCGGGCTGCTCACGTGGCTCGTCCTGTCGGGGAAGCTGCACCTCGACAAGATCGGCGCGGCCATCCGCGACCACCCGTTCTGGATGATCCTCGCCTTCGCCATCTACAACTCGTGCATCGTCCTCACGGCCATCCGATGGCGTATGTTGTTGCAGGCACAGGACATCCATCCGTCGCGCGCCGACTGCGTGCGAATGAACTACATCGGGCTCTTCTTCAGCACCTTCCTGCCGGGGGCGACGGGGGGGGACTTCGTGAAGGCCTACTACGTGGCGCGGGATCGCGAGAAGAAGGCGGAGGCGGTGACCACGGTGTTCCTGGACCGCGTGTTCGGCCTCTACTGCATGATCGGCTACGGCACAGTCGCTATCCTCTTTCATTTCAAGCACTTGTGGCACTACGGCGGCGAGGCGGGGCCTGTTGGGCTCACCCAGGCGCAGTTCCTCGTGCTCCTCGTGATCGGCGCGTTCCTGGCCGCGACGGCCGGGCTGGCGGTGGTGCTGAACCCCCATTGCCGGCGGCTGGTCCACTGGATCCTCGACCGCCTGCCGATGGGCAGCGCGGTGCTCAAGCGGGTCTACGAGGCGGTCTACCTCTACCGCAGCCGCCCCGGCGTCCTCATCAGGTTCGTCGGCTACTCGGTGGCGGCGCACTCGCTGGGTGCCACGAGCGTGCTGTGCGTAGGCGTGGCGCTCGGGGACCGGATCGCCACTGGCGGATGGAGTGCCCTCAACTACTTATTCCTGGTGCCTTTGGGGCTGGTGATCAACGGCCTGCCGCTCACGCCGGCGGGTCTCGGCGCCTTCGAGGCGGCGCTGGCCTGGCTGTTCAAGACCATCGGTTCGGCCATGGGCGCCAACGTCGCGGCGCTCGGCCACATCATTTTCCTTCTCACCAACCAGGTCGGGCTCATCTTCTACCTGCGCGGCAAACGCGAGATCACCGCGGCCGCCAAGGCCGCCGCAGAGGACGCCGAGCGCGAGGGAGAGCAGGGAGCCGACGCTTCACAACCTATTGCTGCGCCTGATGTTGCGGACGACGCGGATCAGGCGCCGGCCGAAGCCATCTGACATGCCCCTCCACGAAAGACTCGGGACAGCTCGTTGTCTGCGAAGAAGTCCGTTCGCTTCAGGAAAACCCAGGTCAGGCACACCTCATTATTGAATCGAGCGGCTTTGCGGTCGATTCGATAAGCTCTTTGCGGCCCACTTTCGTCCTCTGGCTTCTGAAAGAGGAAACCAAACCCGGCAGAGCCGGCTTTGTTTTCTAGTGTGCCTGACCTGGGTTTTCGCGAAGCGAACTTGGCCGCGGCCAAAGGCGACGATGCACGATTACACAGGCTGCCTCCACATCCATTCGACCCGCTCGGACGGCGACTCGACCGTCCCCGAGCTGCTCGACGCCGCGCGCGACGTCGGCCTCGATTTCATCATCCTCACCGACCACCCTAACCCACGAGATACCACAGGCTTACGCGAGGGCTGGCACGACGGCGTCCTGCTCGCCGTCGGCAGCGAGCTCCAGGCCGGCCACCACCACTGCCTCGCCCTCGGCGCCACCGACCTCAACGGCTCGGCCAGCGGCGACGTCAGCCGCCAGCTCGACACCATCCAGGCCCACGGCGGCCTCGCCGTCGTCGCACACCCCACCCCCAGCCACAAGCCGCTCTTCAACGTCTGGACACCGGGGTGGACCGACTGGCATCTTAACTCCTTTGATGCCATCGAGATCTGGCCGTACATGCACGACTGGATAAGCGACCTCAAGCCCTGGAACTTCCTCTCCCACTGCCGGGAGCCTGACCGCTGGGTCAGCGGCCCCGACCCCGCGATCCTCGCCGCGTGGGACGCGGTGGGACGCCGTCGCCGCTGCGTCGGCCTCGGGGCACTCGACAACCACGCCCGCCGCGTCCCCTTCCGCCGCTGGAGCCTCTTCGAGATCCTCCCAGACCGCTATGCCTTCCGCACCGTCCGCACCCATGTCCTGAGCGAGCAACCCTTTACGGGCACGGCGGACGACGTTGCGGCGCTCTACGCCCTGCTCGCCGCCGGCCGTTGCTACGCCAGCTACGACCTCCACGCCGACGCCACAGGCTTCCGCTTCCACGCCGAGCGCGGCGGCCGGACCTGGGGGATGGGCGACGAGCTCCCCGCCGCCGGCCCCGTCGAGTTCCGCGCCGAGAGCCCCCACCGCGCCACCCTCCGCCTGCTCCGCGACGGCGAAATCATCGCCGCCACGGCCGGCTACGAGCTGGCCGACCGCGCCGCGGCACCCGGCGTCTACCGCATCGAGGCCCGCCTCGACGACCGCCCCTGGATCTACTCCAACCCCATATACCTCCGGGCCGAGCCCTAGCAGTCCGTGGCAGAAGTCCTTCGCAGACGAGTGCGAGGGATTCGGGCC
>CAZDNN010000595.1:0-4051 GCA_964506385.1 uncultured Planctomycetota bacterium | reverse complement strand
CATGGCCAGCTCGCCAGGCAAAGGCGGTGCCGGAGACCTTCTTTCTGCCTCGCCCCCACCTCTCGGACGTGTCAAGAAGCGTGCCAGTCGCCTGCGGCGGCGCGCCGGCACTTCTGCCGCTGGAACCGCGAGCTGTCATCCGGTGTATGGCGATCCGGCTGGCGCGTGGTATAATCCGAGTTGCCTGAGGGGCATCGAGAGGAGGTGCTTGCGATGATGCGGACGCCGAGAATCGGGTGCCTGATTCTGTTCCTGGCAGGCTCGACGCTTGCCGCCGAGGCGACATGGGAGCAGGACCTCCGCCAGATGGGCTACCTGTTCCTCCATCTGTCGAACATCAATGTCGTCAACGGCCTGAACCTGACGCGTGAGCAGGCTATCGAGCTCTACGGCCTTGCGAAGCGGATCGAGGCCGTCGCCGAGAGGCCGCCGACCTTCCGCGCGCCCACAGGGCCGGAGCTCGCCCCAGTGCGGAAGACGCTCCTCGAAACCCGCCTCGTGCTCGTCCGGGGCGAGGAGGTCAGCGAGGAGCTGCGCGAGAGGGTCGCCCTGGCGCGGGAGGCCGAGAGCAAGGCCATCCGCAAGACGATCCGCGCGGCGCCACTCCGCCACGACACCCGCTGCTCGAGCTGCCACATGGCGCCGACCCGCGACCCGAGCCACCAGCCGATGTCCGTCACCGCGGCGCTCAAGCCGCTGGTGGACCGCGCGCACATCGAGGGCATCTACGGCCCGCGGGGGCTGCGCAAGCTCGTCGAGCTCTCGCCCAAGGTCGAGGCCGCGCTCTCCGACGCCCAGAAGTCGGTCCTCAGCAGCTTCGCCTGCTGCCTCGTGCCGCCAGAGGACATGAGCGACCCGACCCGCGCGGGCCAGGCCGAGGTGGGCACGAAGGCGCTGGGCCTGTTGCGCAGGGTGCGCCGGTGCCCCGATCGGGTCTGGCCGGTCATGCGGGAGCGGGTGCTCCAGCGGGTCGATCAGCTCGCCGTTGCGGTCCGTCCGGGCGGCGACTCGCCGCAGAGGGCCGCGGCCCGCGAGGGCGTTGCGAAGGCCCTCGACCGCGCCCGCGCCGCCAGCGACGTCGAGTTCGAGATGGAGAAGGAGGGCCTCGCGAAGGAGCTCAAGGCGGCCCTCATCCCGCCCCAGGGCGACGCGCCGCACAAGGCCGCCTACTTCCTCATGATCCCCGGCGCCTCGAACGTCTACGCCGCCTACATCAAGCGCCTCGACCGCGAGAAGCGCGCGGGCGCCCAGTAGGAGTTGCGCTTCCCGGCTCCTCCGATTCATGCTACGCTGTAGCCCAAGGCACGGCGCCCTCGGCGTCTCTGTAACAGGTATCTGATGGATCGACGCACGTTCATCACCGAGATGGCCAGGCTCGGCTTCGTCATCCACCTCGCTCCCGCGGCAGGCGCGGCGGGCCTCTTCGACCGCGGCGTGCGCAAGCCCCCCGCCGAGGCGCAATACTACGTCGCCAAGCCCGACGGCTCGGTCACCTGCCTGCTGTGCCCACACCGCGAGACCCTCCGCCACGGAGAGCTCGGCAAGTGCCGCGTGCGGATGAACGACCGCGGCACCCTCAAGACCTACGCCGTCGGACAGCCCTGCGTCGTCAACGTCGATCCCATCGAGAAGAACCCCCTGTGCCACGTCCTCCCAGGCTCCAGCACCCTCTCGGTCGCCCACGCCGGCTGCAACCTGCGCTGCCAGTACTGCCAGAACTGGCAGTTCAGCCAAACCAGCCCCCGCGAGACCCGCAACCTGCGCTTCGACCAGGCCGAGACCATCCGCCTTGCCCAGGGCAAGGACATCCCGTCGGTCACCTTCACCTACACCGAGGGCACCAGCCACATCGAGTTCAACCGCCGCTTCGCCGAGGCCGCCCGAAAGCTCGGCCTGCGGGTCTACCTGTGCAGCAACGGCTACATCCAGCGCAAGCCGCTCGCCGACTTCCTCGAGGCGCTCGACGGCGTGACGGTCACCATCAAGGGCTTCCGCGACAGCTTCTACCAGAAGTACATCGGCGCCCAGTCCCTCAAGCCCGTCCTCGAGTCGTGCAAGCAGATCAAGGCGTCGGGCAAGTGGATCGAGGTGGCCACCCTCATCGTGCCCGGCCTCAACGACGGCCTTCGCGAGCTCGGGGCCATCGCCCGATGGGTCCGCGAGAACCTCGGCCCCGACACACCCTGGCACCTCGAACGCTTCACCCCGAAGTACAAGCTCCTCAACACCCCCCAGACGCCCGTCGCCACCCTCGAGAAGGCGCGGACCATCGGCCTCAAGGCGGGGCTCCGCTACGTCTATATCTCGAACTTCGCGCCCCACCCCGCCAACCACACCTACTGCCCCCGCTGCCGCAAGCCCGTCATCAAGCGTCTCGGCTTCAAGGTCCTCCGCAACGACCTGCGCGCCGGGCGATGCCCCCATTGCAGGACCCCGATCCCAGGGGTCTGGAGCTAGGAGGCATGGGGGTCCAGGTTCCGGGTTCCAGGTTCCGGGTTCCAGGTTCCAGGGGCGCGGAGGCCGTTGCACGTGGCGATGGGGTTCTCTTGCATGTCAGACGAGCCGCACCGCAACACTGACGCCGCCCCCACGAGGCCCCCCGGAACCCGGAACCTGGAACCTGGAACCGCTTCCGCTCCCTCCCCGCGTGCCGTCCTCGCCCTGGCCGCTTGCGTCGGGCTCTTCGCCCAGACGGCGCAGATCGTGATGTTCCGCGAGATGCTCGCGGCGTGTCGCGGCACGGAGGTCTTCTTCGGAGTAGTGCTGGCGGCGGGGCTGGTGTGGACGGCGCTGGGGGGCCTGCTGGCCGGGCTGTTCGCGCGTCGGGGACGTCGCCGTCGCGGCGAGGCGTGGGGGCACCGCGCCTGGGCCTTCGCCGCGGCGCTCTTCGCGCTCAACGGCCTGCTGCTGGTCGGACAGGTGGCGCTGGCGCGGCACCGTGGGGCTGGCGGGGCGGAGCTGACGTTCGCCGAGGCCGCGCTGACGGCAGTGCTGGCGACGGCGCCGGTGGCGCTGGCGTGCGGCGCCGAGTTCGTCCTCGCGCTCCACGCCGCGCGGCCCGAGGCCTTCGGGCGGCTCTACCAGGCCGATGCCTGGGGCGCGGTGGCCGGCGGCGTGGCGTTCACGTTCGTGCTCGTCGCGCTGGTGGACCCCGTGACGCTGGGGCCGCTGCTGGGCATGGTGCTGTGCCTGGTTATCCACCTGGCCGGCGGCCGGCGGTGGATGGCGACGGGCTTCATCATCGGTCTCCTCGGCGCGGTGGGGGCCTGGGGCTACGGCGTGGACCGGCGGCTCCATACGAGCCGGTGGGCCGCGCGTCATCCGAGCTACCATCTCGTGGACACCCGCGACTCGCGGTACGGCCAGCTCGCCGCACTCCGCCATCCCGTCGAGGAGCAGGTCACGCTCTACCACGACGGCGGGCTGGTCGAGACCCTGCCGCCGCCCGGCGCACCGGCCACCGACGCACGCAATCTCGCCCTCTTCGCCGTCGCGCAGCACCCCGAGCCGCAGAACGCCCTCCTCGTCGGCCGCGCACTGGGCCACCTGCCGCGCGAGCTCGCCGCCCTGAAGCTCCAGCGGCTCGAGGCCGTCGAGCTCGACCCGGCCCTCTTCGACCTCGCCCGAGACTGCGGCACGCCCCCCGCCGAGGGCCTCCCGATCGTCCGCTTCTTCGCCGATGGCCGCCGCCACGTCCAGCGCGCGAGCGTGCCCTACCACGTTGTCGTGCTTCAGCTCCCGCCGCCGCTCTCGGCGTTCGTCAACCGCTTCTACACGGTCGAGTTCTTCCGCGAGGTGCGCAGGGCCATGGCCGAGGACGGCGTGCTCATCACGTCGGTCATGGCCGCGGCCAACTACCCGGGCGAGACGGTCGGCCAGCTCTCCGCCTCGATCCTGCGCACGCTCCAGGAGGTCTTCCCCGAGGTGCTCGTCGCGCCGGGCGAGACCCACACTTTCGTGGCGGGCACGCGGCCCGGCCTCGTGTCCCTCGACCCCGCCGTCCTGGCACGGCGGATCGCCGCGCGCGGCATCTGGCTCCCCGACGCCGACC
>CAZDNN010000594.1:0-4054 GCA_964506385.1 uncultured Planctomycetota bacterium | reverse complement strand
GACGACGACGAGGACGAGTGAAGAAGGAACCCCAACATCCGAGGTCAGACTCGGGCCTTTGACTTCTGGCTGGGGGCGCGCTATACATGTAAGAACTGTGGGGATCGGCGCGCCGCACACTGCTGCTATGGAACCGGCCTTCGTGGACGAACGAGCAGACGCGAACGGAGAGGAGTCTGCCGTCGAGGTGGTGGCCGGACGGCCCTCGCCGCGGCGGGTGCTCGTGGTGGACGACGAGGAGATCATCTGCAAGTACCTGCGGCGGGAGCTGGGCCAGCGCGGCTACGAGGCGAGCTACTGCCTGAACGGCGAGGCGGCTTTGCGCGAGCTGTCCGCAGCCCCTTATTCCATCCTCCTTGCGGACATGAAGATGCCGGGGATGACCGGCCTCCAGTTGCTCGAGCGTGCTCGAGCCGATCACCCCGAGGTATCGGTAGTGATCATGACCGGCCACGGGTCCATCGAGACGGCCGTGCGGGCCATGAAGCTGGGCGCCTGTGACTTCCTGACCAAGCCGTTCCAGGCGGAGGAGCTGGCGCTCGTCATCGAGAAGGTGCTGCGGCAGCGCAAGCTGCTCGATGAGATCGCGCAACTGCGTCACGAGCTGGCTGGCCGCTACAGCTTCGAGCACATGATCAGCCAGGACCCAGCGATGCGGGAGATCTTCGCGCGCATCGCCCGCGTGGCCGCCACGGACGCCGCGGTGGTCATCACGGGCGAGACGGGCACAGGCAAGGAGCTGGTGGCGCGCGCCCTCCACTACAACTCGCCGCGGCGCGAGGCCCAGTTCGTCGCGATCAACTGCGGCGCCCTGCCCGATTCCCTGCTCGAAAGCGAGCTCTTCGGCCACGAGAAAGGCGCCTTCACCGGAGCCGTTGGCACGAAGCCGGGCATCTTCGAGGTCGCCGACGGTGGCTCCCTGCTGCTCGACGAGATCGGGAACATCTCGCCGGCCATGCAGGTCAAGCTCCTGCGGGTGCTCGAGTCGATGGAGTACAAGCGGGTCGGCGGGGTGGAGACGCGGACGTGCAACGTACGGGTCATCACCGCGACCCACGTGGACCTGGCGCAGGCGGTCGAGCGGGGCGAGTTCCGCCGCGACCTCTACTACCGCATCAACGTCGTGCCCATCGTCCTGCCGCCGCTGCGAGATCGGGTGGCCGACATCCCGCTGCTGGTCGAGCACTTCATCCGCAAGTATGCGCCGGGGATGAACCCTGATGTGCAGGACATTTCGCGCGAGGCCATGCTCGCGCTGCTCCGCCAGCCATGGCCGGGGAACATCCGCCAGCTCGAGCACGTGATCCAGCGCGCGCTCATCCTGACCGACGGCCCGACGATCCTCCCCGAGCATCTGCCCCTCGGCACAAGCGACGACGTGGACGAACGGGACCGCTTCGTCGTCAACGAGCAGCTTCCCCTCGAGGAGGTGAAGACCACGGCCATCGAGCGCATCGAGAGGACCTATCTGGACCGCGTGCTCCGGATCCACCGCGGCAACGTCCGCCGCACCGCCGAGCACGCCGGCCTCTCCGAGCGGAGCATCTACGAGAAGCTCAAGCGGTACCAGCTCGACCGGCGAGCCTACAAGTAGGCCTGCGCCCCTCCGGCGCCTGCCCCTGCGGAGTGACCTGAATGGATGTGATGGGCCGGCTCGAGCGTATCGCCCGCGAGCAGTGCCGCACCATTGTCCTGCCCGAAGCCAGCGACCCCCGGGTGCTGGAGGCCGCTGGGCATGCCACCGCGCGCGGCGTGGCGCAGATCGTCCTGCTCGGCAACCCCGACAGCATCCGCGAGGCTGCCGACGCCACGGCCGCCAACATCAACCGCTGCACGATCCTCGACCACACCCGTGCCGGGCGCCTCGATGCCTACGCCGCCGAGTTCCACCGCCTGCGCCAGCACAAGGGCGTCACCCTCGACGACGCGCGGCAGGCGGTCCGCGAGCCCCTCCTCTACGGCGCGATGATGGCGCGCGTCGGCGATGCCGACGGCTGCGTCGCCGGCAGCATCGCAGCCACCCCCGATGTCCTGAGGGCCTACCTCCGGATCATCGGCCCTCGGGACGGGATCCGGACCGTCTCGAGCTTCTTCCTCATGGTGCTGCGCACCCGCCAGTACGTGCCCGACGGCTGCCTGGTGTTCTCCGACGCAGGGTTCGTGCGGGATCCGACGGCGGAGCAGCTCGCGGAGATCGCCTTCGCGGCGGCGGACAGCTACCGGATGCTCGTGGGGGGCGAGCCGCGGGTGGCGCTGCTCAGCTACTCGACCAAGGGCAGCGCAGCCGGCCCGTCGGTGGATCGCGTGACCGAGGCCGTGCGGCTGGCTCGCGAGCGCGCGCCCGACCTGCTGCTCGACGGGGAGCTCCAGCTCGACGCAGCCATCGTGCCCGACGTGGCGGCCAAGAAGGCCCCTGACAGCCCTGTGGCAGGCAGGGCCAACGTCCTTGTCTTCCCAGATCTGGATGCTGGGAACATCGGCTACAAGCTCGTCGAGCGGCTGGCCGGGGCACGAGCCTACGGCCCCCTGCTCCAGGGCCTCGCGCGCCCTGCCAACGATCTCTCGCGGGGCTGCTCTCCCGACGATATCGTGGACGTCATCACGATCACAGCCGTGGAAGCGACCCTGGCCCATTCCTCGTAGAGGTGATCCCGAATGGCCCGACGCCACAAGCGCGTGAAGCGTCTCATCGGCAGAATCCTCCTCGGCATCGTCGTCCTGGCGGTGCTCGGCGCCGTCGCCTACGTCATCCTCTCACACCCAGGCGGCCCTCGGCCTCTCAAGCGCGGCGCGCCCGTCGCTGCCCTCTACTATAGCTGCGGGCTCGAGGGCAAGCTGGCGCCCTGCAAGTGCGAGGAGGGCCAGCTCGGCGGCATCGCCCGCATGCACGGGCTCGTCAGCCAGTGGCGCGAGGACCGCGCGGACGCCTTCGTGGTGGACGTGGGTAACGCGACGGTCGTCGGCCACCCCAAGGCCGAGGCGATCAACCGCCTGTCTCTCGATGCCCTCGAGCTGCTCGGCTGCAAGGTGGTCAATTGCGGCGACAACGAGGTCGTCCTGCCCCGCGACCAGCTCGGAGCGCTCGCCGAGGGCCGCTCGTTCCACATGATCTCCGCCTCCATCACCGACGCGGCCTCCGGCGACACCGTGTTCCCCGCCTACCACCTCGAGGCCCGCGGCGGGATACAGGTGGCCTTCATCGGCCTCGTCCGCAACGACATGGACCCCACTCGCATCGGCAAAGGCCTGCGGCTGCTCGAGCCGGAGGACGCGCTGTTCGCCGCACTCAACGCCATCGGCGACAGGGCCGACCTCATCGTCGTCCTCGCCTACCTCCCGCCCGACCAGATCTATGACCTGGCCCGCAAGTACGCGAAGGTGAACATCTTTCTGGGCGGCCAGGCCGGCGCCACCTCCGCCTCCTACGAGCTCGTCCGCCACGTGGTGGTCAAGAAAACCACCGGCGCAAAGCCGGGCGAGCAGGCGGCCGAGCGCACGGTCACCTACTCGATCATCGCCTACCTGGGCGACCAGGGCCTGAGCCTCGGCCGGCTCGACGCGGCCTTCCCCAAGGGCAAGATGCCCGTCGTGGACGCCACGATCCACCTCCTCGACGACTCCGCGCCGGAGAGCGACGAGGGCAAGGAGCTGGCCGAGCGCTTCCTCGACACCGCCTCCCCGTCGCCGCCGGGCTCCACCCTCGGCCCCAAGATGCCCTGCACGTCGAGCTTCGTCGCCGCCGAAGTCTGTAAGCTCTGCCATATCAACGCCTTCTATTCCTGGCAGGACACGGACCACGCCGGCGCCTACGTGACCCTGCTCAAGCGTAACGAGCACACCAACCCCACCTGCCTGGCGTGCCACGTCACGGGGTACACCATGCCGGGTGGCTATGCTGCCAAGCTCGCCGAGCTCGATCGCGCCCAGGCCGCGACGAAGAAGCGCGAGCTCGAGCAGGCCCTCAAGCGCCTCGTTGGCGACGACGCCGCTCGCCGCCAGGAGATTCAGAGGCAGCTCGATGACCTCAAGGACATGGCTCTCAGCCCCTTCGATG
>CAZDNN010000593.1:0-4055 GCA_964506385.1 uncultured Planctomycetota bacterium | reverse complement strand
GCGATGGGGTCGGATCTTGATTAGTGATTAGTGGCTCCAGTGACTTGCGCGATCATGGGTACTCCGCTATGTCCTAATCACTAATCAAGATCCGACCCCATCTCACCAGGGGGAGTGCTTCTGCAAGTCTCCATAGCGCTAATCCGCTCATGGAGCCGGGCCGCGGCCCTCGCCGCTCGATGGCGCCGGTCGGCCTCCCCCTGCCCGGCGCGACGCCATCGGGATCGCTCGCGACCGGTTGACTTGCCGTGGGGGGCCTGCTACGATGCGGGCAGACGCCCGAGGAGCCGCCGATGCCTCAGGAACGCGACGAGCGGATTGTCGCTCTCGCCCTCGATGCTGGGCTGATTGACCCGGATCAGGTGGAGGCCTGCCGCACCCTCGGGGCCGAGGCCGACCCGCCCCTCTCCCTCCTCGAGATTCTCATTCGCCAGGGTCACGTGACCCGCGATCAGGTGGTGGCGCTGCTCAGCGCCGAGCATCTGCCGGACCTCGGGCGCTGCGAGATGGTCGAGGAGCTGCCTGCCGGCGTCCTCGGCACCTCCTGTGTGGTCGAGGATCCCGCCGAGCGGCGGCGCTACGTCGTGACGGTGCTCCACCCGTCGGTCCAGGCCGACGCCGAGCTGGTCGATCGGCTTCGCCGCGACGCCGCGGTGGCCTCGCGTCTCCAGCACCCTCACGTGGTCCGCACCCTGGGCATGGGCGAGGAGATGGGCGATGCCTTCCTCGTCCGCGAGCACGCCCGCGGCGCCTCCCTGACCCAATTGCTCGAGGCGAAGGGGAAGCTGGAGACTCAGGAGGTGGTCTTCGTGGCCCTCGCCTGCGCCAAGGCGCTCGAGGCTGGGCTCGCGCGAGGGCTCTTCCACGGCGCCATCGGCCCGGCCAGCGTGCTGATCGCGCAGGACGGCACGGTGCGGCTCGCCGAGCTCGGCCTGACGAAGCCGCCCATACGCGAGGTGTCCATCAGCAGGACCGGCGACGGCGTCCGCTCCCCCCACGGCCTCTCCCCCGAGCACCTCGACCGCGAGCCCAGCCTCGACACCCGCAGCGACCTCTTCTCCCTCGGCGCCCTGCTCTACCGATGCCTGACCGGCGAGCAGCCCTACCAGGGGGATACGACGGCCGAGGTGACCTTCGCCATCCGCGACGGCGGCTTCCGCCCGGTCCACGAGGTCGCGCCACAGGCGCCCCAGGCGCTCGGCGCCATCATCGAGAAGCTCCTCCAGCCCGACCCCGACCGCCGCTATCAGACCCCGGCCGAGCTGATCGCCGACCTCGAGGCCCTCCAGGCGGGCAAGATGCCCGAGGCGCAGCGCGCCGCCATCGCCGCCGCACGCAAGGACAGGCCCAAGGCCCCCGCGCCGACGCACCAGCCCACGGCCCAGCCGGAAGGCGAGCCGGCCGCACGCCGCCGCCGGACCTGGCTGTGGGTCGGCCTCGCCGGCGTCGCCGCCCTCGCGCTCGTCGCCGGCGGCGTCTGGCTCGCGACCCGGCCCAAGGCCCCAAAGCCGCCCGAGCCCGACGAGGTGGTCGAGACCGACCCCAACGACCCCGTGCTCCGCGCCCGCAGGGGCCGCGAGGAGGTCGAGCAGGCGCTGGCCGCCGACGCATCCGAGAAGCACAAGGAGCCCGAGAAGAAGGTCGCCGCCATCCAGCAGACGATCCAGAAGCTCGAGGACATCGAGCGGCGCTACGACGGCACCGCGGCCGCCGAGGAGGCCCGCAAGCGCCTCGTCCCGCTCCAGGCCGAAGCGCTCTTCCAGACGGCGCACGTCTTCGCCCGAGAGCATTCCACCGACGCCGCGGCGGTGGCCCAACGCTACCGCCAAGTGGTCGAGCGGTTCCCCGAGACGGCCGCGGCGCTGAAGGCGGAGCGCGAGCTGGACCGCCTCGAGGGGCAGGAGCGCAAGGCGGTCCAGCGCGAGCTGCTCGCCGTGCGGGAGCGGGCGGACAAGCTGGCGGGTGCCGAGCGGTTCGGCGCGGCGCTCGCGGAGTGGGACAAGTTCCTGGGCGGGGTGGACTCCGAGGGTGTGCGTCAGCAGGTGCTCCAGGAGAAGATCGCGATCACGACGAAGGCGGAGCAGGCCTACGACAAGGCGCACGCGCTGGCGCAGGAGAAGGTGCGGGGCCGGTTGTTCGAGGAGGCGAAGGCGCTCTACGCCGGGGTGGTCGAGCGGTTCGGCGTCGAGCCCTACGTGGGGCGTGCGAAGGGGGAGATCGCGATTATCGAGCCGCTGCTGGCGAGCGCGGCGACGCGGCGGGTCGAGGCCATCGACGAGGCGAAGTATGAGTTCTTCCTCACCCGCCTCGAGCCCTCGCTGGCGAAGGCCCGCGGCTGGCTGCTCGACGAGGCGAGCGCCGAGGCCGAGAAGCTGCGCGATGACCTCCGCACCGCCCAGATCGAGGGCTACCTCGACGACTATCTCGCCGACCTCGCCCGGCTGCGCAGCCTCAAGGCCCGCGTCATCCGCCGGCTCAGCGACCGCGCGCGGCCCGTCGCCGTAAGCCAGTTCTCCTACCGCAAGGCCGAGGGGGCCGCCGATCTCAAGGAGTGGCTCGGCTCGCAGGTCGCGGCCGCCGACAAGGCCAAAGTGGTCATTCCCTACCGCACGGTGAAGGTGGCGCGGAGCTGGGACCAGTTCCGCCCCGACGAGCTCTACAAGCTGGGCAAGCTCGCCGTGGACCCACAGGACCCCCACGCCCACCTGCTCCTCGGCGTCCACTGCCTCTACACCGGCCTGTTCAAGACGGCGGAGGCCGAGCTCCGCGCCGCTGCTGCCGGCAAGATCGACGTCACGCCATACATCGAGCGGCTGAAGACCCTGGCCTCGGCGGAGCCCGACGAGCGCCGCACCCCCGCCGCCTCGGCTCAGGAGCAGGCGAGCGAGCTCTACAGCGAGGCACGCCGCTTCATGGAGCAGCGGGAGTGGGACCGCGCGCTCTACCGCCTCGCGCTCCTCCGCGAGCGCCACGCCCGCCAGCTCTACGACGTCAGCGCCAACCTCGACGACATCAACCGCCGCATCGCCGAGTGCAAGCCCCACGTCGCCAAGCTCGAAATGCAGACCGACCTCGCCCTCGGCCGACGCGTCCTCCTCACCCGCGACGACCTCTTCGAGGAGTGGCAGAAGCGCTTCGGCACCTGGACCATCTCCGACGGCGTCGTCCACGGCGAGATGGCCACCGACCCCAAGGCCGTGGGCGAGGGCGGCGGCGACCACGACGCCGAGTGCCTCTTCTCCCTAGCCCATCCGCCCAGCTACGAGCTGCGCTGCAAGGTCCGCATCCTCAAGGGCACGGGCGCGCTGCTTCGCCTCGCGGGCAAGGCCAGGCCAAACCTCGGCTTCTGGATCCACGCCAGGAACCCCAAGCTCGCCGGCATCCTCCACGCCTACAAGGGCGACGAGAGGCCCGCCGAGCACCTCCAGAAGCCCTTCCCCTTCAAGCTCAACGAATGGCACGAGATCCGCGCCACCGTCACCCCGGCGACCGTCGAGGTCGCCATCGGCCCCACCTACCGCGTCAGCCGCCCCAACCCCCTGCCGCCCGACCCCAAGGGCATCGTCACCTACGGCTTCCTCGTCAACCCCGACTCCGCCGCCGACTTCCGCGACTTCTCGGTGCGAGTCCTCCAGGAGCAGTGACGACCGCCCTCGCCGTCGTCCTCGTCGCCGTCCTCGCCGTCGTCCTCGACTCGACTCCCGATGGTCTCGCCGCTCTCGCAGGTGAGGCCCTCGAGGAGTTTCGCGCCGGCGAGACCCAGCCCCTCGACCCGGACAACCTATGAAATCGCACACCACCCAGCGGTTTCGCAAGGCCCTCCGGCGGCTCCCCTCCGAGGTTCGAGCCAGGGCGCGCCGCGCGTAACGCCGCCGTCCCTGCGGCCGCCGCGAGCCAGCGAGACGCTGGCGCTAATGCCCCGAGCGGAAAGTGAACGTGATGAGAACCCTCGTGCCTGGGGTTCATACAGATAGGGCTGCCGGTGGACGGGTCGGGCGGCGAGGTGGCCGTGGCGGGTCGGCCCGGCGCGCGCCGTGGGGGCCGGTCGCGAGCCT
>CAZDNN010000592.1:0-4056 GCA_964506385.1 uncultured Planctomycetota bacterium | reverse complement strand
CCACGAGCAGGACGTCGTCTTCGGGGCGCCCCGCCCGCGCGCAGGCGGCCGCCATGCGGCCCCGGACGTCATCCAGATTGCACTTCAGGATGCCTGTGTTCATCGAGTCTGCCCCCAGTCGCAGAGGCCACAGGGCCGACGGTAGCTCAACTCACGCCTGAAGGCGTGGACTGCAAACGCGGCGCCGGCTGTTTGGAGTGTCGCCTTCAGGCGATAGTCCGGCTCGCCTGCGACCCCGAGTCGCCGAGAGAGACCCAGGATCGAGCACGAGAACGAGCACGAGCAGGAGCGCGAGGAAGAGAGAGCCGCATCAGTCATCGGTCGCCTCGCGAGGCGGTGCAGGTCAGACACAGGATCGCGATATCGTCGTCCTGGGGCATGCCGGCGGTGAAGGCGCGGAGGTCGCCGAGGAGGCGGTCGGCGAGGACGCCGGCAGAGAGGTCGCCGTGGGTGCGGGCGACGGATTCTTCGAGGCGGTCGAGGCCGTAGGCGGTGCCGTCGCGGCTGCGTGCCTCGGTGAGGCCGTCGGTGTAGAGGAGGAAGACGTCGCTGGGGCCGAGACGGATCTCGCTCTCCTGGATGAGCTCGTCAAAGAGGCCGCCCTGGTACATGCCGAGCGCCATGCCCTTGCCTTCGAGGTGGCGGACGGGCGGGTTGCGTCGGGGGTTGAAGAGAATCGGCTTGTTGTGGCCGGCGCGGGCGAAGAGGAGGACGCCGCTGCGAGCGTCGAGGACGGCGTAGGTGGCGGTGACGAAGGTGCGGGAGTCGAGGTCGGCGTGGAGGTCGAGGTTGGTGCGTCGGAGGACCTCAGCGGGTGAGCGGTGGGTCTGGGCGTGGATCTTGAGGGACTTCTTGACCATGGTCATGATGAGGGCGGCTTCGAGGCCGTGGCCGCTGACGTCGCCGATGAGAATGGCGATCTCGTGGTCGGAGAGGGCGAAGAAGTCGTAGAAGTCGCCGCCGACGCTGTCGGTGGGGCGGTAGAGGCAGGCGAGGTCGTAGCCCTCGGCGTGGGGCACCTCGGCGGGGAGCATCTTCTGGACGATCTCGCGGGCACGCTGGAGGTCGCGCTCGCCGGTCTCGCGGGGCGCGGCGGCGTGGGCGTGGGCGGGCGCGGCGTCGTCGGAGTGCTTGCCGCAGCGGTCGATGAGGTGGCGGGCCATGCGGCCGGGTGCGAGGGAGGCGAGGAGGAGGTCGGAGGAGATATCGACCTCGGGCACGGGCCGTCGGCACTCGGGGCAGATCCAGGCGCCGTCGGGCGCGGCCTGGCGCCAGGCGGGGTCCTGCTCGATCCTGTGGCGGATCTCGGCGGTCAGCTCACGGTGGCGGTCGGCGTCGGCGACGATGAGGCGGAGTGCCTCGGCGGCGTGGGGCTTGTGGCGGTCGCGGCAGGGCGGGCAGGTCTTGAGATGGGCCTCGATGTCGGCGACGGGCGGCTCATCGTGGCTCCATCGGACCGTGGTGGCCTCGGCGCAGAAGGGGCAGACCCATCGTCCGCGTGCGTCGGCGATGCGCCAGGCGGGGTCGCTGCGGAGCGCGGCCTCGCGCTCGAGGCGGACGGCACGGGCCTCGAGGTCCACGTGGTTGTAGCGGGGGCTGGCATCCTCCGTCCACTCGGGGCAGTCCTCGACGAAGTGGCGGAGTATGTCCCGCGGCGCCTGCCGCTCGCGCCAGGGGCTCACCCCGACCTGGCCGCAGTAGGGACACAGCCAGTCGCGTCCGCCGACCAGCACGCGCCAGCCGCGGTCGCGCACGACCCGCCTCTGGATCGCCTGCTCGAAGGCCCACGCCTTCGCCGCCTGTCGATCCGACTTCCCCATGCGCAACTCCTCACACCCGGAGTATAGCACCGCAACCCAGCGCGATCAACGAGCCTCTCGCGCCCAGAGAATCTGGGGGAGGAGGGAATACTGCTCGGCACGGTGCGACCATCATCCACCGCAACGCATGCCCGCGCGACGCCTTCCCACGCCCCCACTTCTGACAGCGCTACCGCCTGGAATCGGCCACGCCCCTACTTGACCGCTGCACGGCGACGGGTATGATCGGCCCGGAGAAAAAGCCCTTCGCCGGACCAGCCGCCCAGGAGAGCCTCGTGTCCGCCCGCCGCACCCGCCGGCTGCTGCTCGGCGCCCACATGTCCATCCAAGGCGGGCACCATCGCGCTATCGCGCGCGGCGACGCGCTCGGCTGCACGGCGCTTCAGCTCTTCACCCGCAACAACCTCCAGTGGGCGGCCCCGCCCCTCACCGACGACGCCATCGCCCGCTTCCGCGACGCTTGGCACGGCTCATCCATCGGCCCCGTCGTCGCCCACGCCAGCTACCTCATCAACCTCGCCGCCACCGACCGCGCCATCCGCCGGCGCGCCCTCGACGGCCTCATTCTCGACTTCCGCCGAGCCGCCGCCCTCGGCATCCCGTGGGTCATCCTCCACCCCGGCAATCACATGGGCGCGGGCGAGGCGGCCGGCCTCCGACAGGTCGCCGGCCTCGCGGCACGCGCCCTCGACGCCGTCGCCGACCTCCCAGTCGGCCTCCTCCTCGAGAACACCGCAGGCCAGGGCACTGCCCTCGGTCACCGCTTCGACCACCTCGCCGCGCTCGTCGACTCCATCGACGTCCCCGCCGTCCGCCTCGGCATCTGCATCGACACCTGCCACCTCCACGCCGCCGGCCACGACATCCGGACCCCCCGTGCCTACCGCGCCACCCTGCGCGACCTCGACCGCACCATCGGCCTTTCTCGCCTCCACGCCATCCACCTCAACGACGCCAGGGGCGGCCTCGGCAGCCGCCTGGATCGACACGAGCACATTGGCCGCGGCACGCTCGGCAAGTCGGCCTTCCGCTCCATCCTTCGTGACCGCCGCCTCGCGCGGGTCCCCAAGCTCATTGAGACCCCGAAGAAAGACGAGCGCCGCAAGGACTGGGACAGGGTGAACCTGCGGACGCTGCGCCGACTCCTGACGCGTGATGCGTGATGCGTCACTCCGAGACGCCTGCCGCGCGCCCCCATCGGTCCTCGGATGCCGGCCTCCTCTCTTCCTGTCCCGCAATACCGAACACCTTCCCTTCGCCTCCTCTGCGACCACAGGGAAGCGGCTGCGAGCTACGAGCTTCGAGCCACGAGCGGCCAGAGGCCCGCGCCGGCTGTCTCCGAGGCCATGGGCTCGCGGCTCGCGGCTTCTACAGGTCCGCCTGCTCCAGGAATTGAGTATGGCGTCCCGGATGGCACTAACTTAAGCGTAAGCGGCTGTTGCACAAGGCGTTACGTCGTCAACAGGGAACGTCCTATTGGGGCCGTGCGGAAGAGGACGATTGTGGTGGTCGCCCCTGGTCATGTGACTCCAAGGAGTTACGCACTCAAGGTGGTTTCGTGCAGTGTCTGACATCCGCCGCCGGCGTTCCCACGTCCAGCCATAAGTTGCTGCCAGTGAAGGTGTTGCGTCTAAGTTAGTGCCGTTCGGGACATCTATGAGCAGGCCTGTCAAGCCGGAAGCGTCCGGTGTTCATCCGCGTTCATCTGCGGTTGCATCCTCTCCCTTCTCTGCGGCATTCGCGGTCGGGGCTCGACAATGGACATTTCGACGCTGCCGTTCGGGCTGGGGATGTGGATTCTCAAGGCGCTGCTGGCCGATTTCGTGGTGCCGATCATGTACTGCCGGGACGTGACGGCGGCGGAGGGGCTGGGGGTGCTGTGGCGTGAGATGCTGCGGGGGCACGTGGGCTCGTTCATCCTCTTCTACCTGCTGAAGATCGTGCTGGGGCTGGCGGCGGCGGTGGTGATCGTGCTGGGGATGTGCGTGACGTGCTGCGTGGCGGCGCTGCCGTATCTGAGCTCGGTCGTGTTCCTGCCTGTGTCGGTGTTCTTCCGGAGCTACTCGCTGTATTTCCTCGAGCAGTTCGGCCCGGAGTGGCGTCTGCTGGGCGGCCCTGCGCCGCTGATGGCGGAGGTGGTCTCAGAGTAGGCGCATCGCCGCCCCGCAGGGTGCCAGCCGCGTGCTCGGGCTGGGTGGGCTGTGGTGGTCCCGTGAGGATAATTGCGGACCTAAAC
>CAZDNN010000591.1:0-4070 GCA_964506385.1 uncultured Planctomycetota bacterium | reverse complement strand
GTAACTATTCAGCCGGCTGAAGTGCCGTCGCGCCGCCACAGGCGATTGGCACGCTTTTTGACACGTCCGAGAGGTGAGGGCGAGGCAGAAAGAAGGTCTCCGGCACCGCCCTTGTCTGCCGAGCTGGCCGTATGAGGAAGCCAAGGCCTGCGCCCCCCTGGAGCAGGCTTTTCTGCCTCGCCCTCTGAGAGAAAGACAGCGTGCAAAAAGGCGTGCCAATTGCCTGCGGCGGCGGGCCCACACTTCGCTGAAGTGTTACGAATCTCCCTATCCCTGTGTAAGGAGGATTGCGATGAACGTGCGGGCCGCTGTCGTTAGCGTGGCCGCCGCCGTGATGCTCGCCGCCAGCGCCCAGATGGACGCGGCCGAGCGCGACGTGAGCTACTTCCTGCGCGCGCTGGTCGATCTCGACCGCCTGCCGACGATCGAGGAGGGGACAAGCTGCAAGCAGTTCTCCAGCTACGACCGCGCGTCGCGGTATGACGAGGAGAAGGACGAGTACGTCAACTGGGGCGCCAACGGCGACAGCGGACACTACCTCCGCGTCGAGCCCAACGGCGAGGCCGTAATGGCCGAGATGGACGGGCCAGGCGCCATCGTCCGCATCTGGTCGGCCAACCCTGCGGGCACCATCCGCTTCTACCTCGACGGCGCGACGAAGCCCACCTTCGAGTGGCCCTTCGCCAGCCTCTTCGCCAACAAGGTGCCGCCCTTCGTTCCGCCCATCGCCGGGATGGACGGGCGCGGCGCCAATACCTTCTTCCCCATCCCCTACGCCAGGTCCTGCAAGGTCACCGCCGACAAGGCCCACCGCCAGTACTACCACATCGGCTACAAGACATATCCCAAGGGCACGCCTGTCAAGAGCCTGACCCTGCCGCTCTCGGAGGCCGCGACAAGGACGCTCGACGACGTCCTCCGTGCCTGGAAGAGCTGCGGCGCTGCCGAGGAGATCGACGCGAAGGCCAACGTGCGCGACCTGCCCCCAGGCCAGGCCGTCACGCTCATCGAGCTCGACGGCCCCGCAACCATCGTCTCCTTCCGCGCACGCCTCGCCAGCGACGAGCGCTGGGCGCTGCGCCGAGTCCTCCTTCAGATGCATTGGGATGGCGAGGAGCGGCCGAGCGTGGTCTGCCCCCTCGGCGACTTCTTCGGCACGGGCTACTACGCGAACCCCTACAAGTCGCTGCCCCTCGGGATGGGGCCGGACGGCGGCTATTGCTTCTGGCGGATGCCCTTCCGCAAGAGCGCCCGCATCGTCGCCACCAACCAGGGGACGAGGCCCGCAAAGCTCCACTACTCGCTCGCCGCGCGGCCCGGCAAGCTGTCGCCCAACACCGCCTACTTCCACGCCAGGTGGCGCCGCGAGGACCCGTGCAAGACCTTCGACTACCCCATCCTCGACACCAGGGGCTCCGCCGGCTGCTTCCTCGGCTGCACCCTCAACGTGGACAATCCGGGCACCGGCTGGTGGGGCGAGGGCGACGAGAAGGTCTACGTGGACGGCGAGAAGTTCCCCTCCACCTTCGGCACGGGCTCGGAGGACTACTTCGGCGACGCCTGGGGATTCCGCCATTTCGTCCGCCCCCTCCACGGCTGCACCCTCGGCCAGGGGCCGGGCTTCTCAAACAAGTGGAGCGTCTACCGCTGGCACATCCCTGACGAGATCCCCTGGGCCAAGAGCTTCCGCATCACCATCGAGAACTACGGCCGCGACAAGGACTACAACTCAGTGGCCTATTGGTACCAGCTCCGCCCGCAGCAGGACATCTTCGACGGCGTCCCGGTGGCCGGTCGCCTGCCCCGGCCGAAGCGGATCCCCGGCGTGATCGAGGCCGAGAGCCTCGCCCTGGAGGGCGGCGAGGTCGTGGATGATGCAGGCCGCGCCGACGAGTTCAGCGGCGGCAAGGCGGTCCTGCTTGAAGGCAAGGCCGGCCAGGCCTTCGACCTGACGCTGCCGGTGCCTGCCGACGATGTCTTCGGCGTCGTCCTCTACTCGCTTCAGGGAGAGGCCCACGCGCCCTTCGAGCTGCGGAGCGGCAACCGTCTCCTGGGCAGAGGCGAAAACGCCTTCGAGCGCGGCCCGCGGCGCCCGCTGGGCAAGACACGGCTGGGCAAGGGCAAGGCCGTGGTGACGCTGAAGCTCCTCGCCGAGGGCGGTCTGCTCCTCGACGCGGTCCGCCTCGAGCCGAGCCGCAAGGAGCGCGGCGCCATCGAGGCCGAGGCGCTGACCGTCGTCGCCACGAGCGGCCCGAAGGCCGAGCGCGAGGACATCCGTTTGCCGTGGAGCGGCGACAGCCAGCTCCTCTTCCCTGCCACCGAGGCGGGCCAGTCAGTCACCCTCGCCGTGCCCGTCAAGGCCAAAGGCCGCTTCGTCCTCGCCGCGCGCGTCACCCGCGGCCCCGACTGTGGGCGCGTCCAGGCCCTGCGCGGCGAGGCCCCCATCGGCGAGCCGGTGGACTGCTATGCCGCGAAGCCAGCGGTCGGCCGCGACGTGCAGTTCGGCGAGATCGAGATCGCCCCAGAGGCCAACACCGTGACGTTTCGCGTCGCGGGCAAGCACGAGGCATCACAGGGCTATCGCCTGGGGATCGACTACCTGCGGCTCTTGCGCATCGTCGTGGAGAACGCCATCGAGGCGGAACGGCTGCGGCAGGTCGCCGTCGAGGGCGGCCCGATCAGCCCACAGGGCATGAGCGGCTGGGGCGGCCACAACTGGAGCGGCGGCACCCAGATCTTCTTCCGCCCGCAGGAGAAGGGCGCCCGCGTCACCTTCGAGGTCCCCGTGGCGAAGGCCGGTCGCTACGCTCTCGCCGTCTACTACACCAAGGCCATCGACTACGGCATCGTGCAGCTCAGCGTGGACGGCAAGCGGGCGGGGCAGCCCTTCGACGGCTTCAACCGCGGCGTCATCCCCAGCGGCAAGATCGACTACGGCACGATCGAGTTGGCCAAGGGCAAGCACCAACTCACCTTCGAGGTCGTCGGGAAGAACGACGCGGCGACCGGCTACTTCGTTGGGATCGACTGTCTGACCCTCGAGCCGGCCCCGCTCAGATGACGTCGCGGTTGCGGATGAGGGCTCCCCAGGTGACAGCGGACTCTCCGTAGCGGTCGCGGAGCTCGTCCATGGAGGCGACGGCCTGGCGGTAGCGGCATCGGTAGTCGTAGTCGAAGAGGCTGAGCTGGCGCGGCTCGCCGGGGCGGATGATGTTGGAGACGCTGACGCCGAGAAGGCGGACGGCGCGGCGGCGGTCCCAGACGTCGGCGAGGATAGCGCTGGCGGCGTCGAAGATGTCGCGGTCGAGGTTGATGGGAGCCTCGACGGTGCGTGCGCGGACGACGGTCTGGTAGTTGGCGTAGCGGAGGGTGAGGGTGACGGTGCGTCCGGCGTAGCGGTCTTTGCGCATGCGGCGGCCGACCTTCGAGCAGAGGCCGAGGAGGACGGCGAGGACCTTGCGGGGGGCGCGGGTGTCGGCGGCGAGGGTGTAACTGTTGCCGACGCTCTTGGCCTCGGGCTGCTCGTAGTCGGTGAGCAGAGGGGAGTGGTCGATGCCGTTGGCGGCGTCGCGGAGCATGGGCCCGATGATGCCGAAGATCCGCTGGAGGATGTCGGCGGAGATGCGGGCAAGGTCACCGATGGTCGCGACGCCGAGGGCTTCGAGCTTGTTCGCGGTCTGGGAGCCGATGCCGTAGAGCTCGCCCACGGGCAAGGGATGTAACTTCGTTGGCACCTCGTCGTGAGTCAGTGTCAAAAGACCGTCGGGCTTGCCGAGCTTCGAGGCGGTTTTGGCGAGGAGCTTGTTGGGGCCGACGCCGACGGTGGAGGCGAGGCCCAGCTCGTCGCGGATGCGCGCCTTGAGCTTGCGGGCGACGGCGACGGGTCCGCCGAAGAGGTGGGCGGTGGCGGTGACGTCGAGGAAGCTCTCGTCGATGCTGAAGGTCTCGACGCGGGGGGTGAAGGCCCGGCAGGCGTCGTTGATGCGGATGCAGGTGCAGACGTACTTCTCGGGGTCGCCTTCGAGGAAAACGCCGTCGGGGCAGAGGCGTCGGGCGGTGGTGATGGGGGT
>CAZDNN010000590.1:1507-4100 GCA_964506385.1 uncultured Planctomycetota bacterium | reverse complement strand
TCGTCGAACGAGCCGATGCCGGCGCGACCCCAGGTGAACGTCTTGTCCTTGGCCCGCATGATGGGCTGGGTCATGTCGTCGAAGTAGACCTCGATGAGGCCCGTGTCGACCTCGCGCACCAGGCGCACGTGGTGCCAGCCGTCGCCCCATACGAGGCCCTTGGTGCGATAGACCTCGCCGCCGATGTCCTTGCCGATCTCCTTGATCAGCGTGGTCCGCGGCTTGCCGTTGACGATGAACACCGAGTGGGCGTGGGCGTCGGCCCGCAGGGCCATGTGGACGTAGTAGTAGTGGGTGGGGTTCTGGTAGCCGAAGAACAGGCACAGGTCGCGGTGGCCGTAGTCCTTGGTCTTCGACTGCATCTTGAGATCGAGCACGAAGTCGCCGACCACGCGGTCCTTGAGCAGCCCGAAGTTGAAGGGCGAGCGCACCTTGGTCTTGAACTTCGATTTCTGGAACATGGACAGCACGTGGTTGCCGTCCTGCTCGGCGATCTTCCAGGCCTTGGGGTCCATGGGCTGCCAGTCGGCGAGGGGCTCGCCCTTCTCGAAGTCCTCCTGGTAGACGACAGGCATCTCGGCCTCGCCGGCCAGGGCCGCCGCGCCCAGGACGATCAGGGCCGCCGCCATCACCGCCACGCTTGCTCTCTGCCGCATGCTCGGGCCTCCAACAGGTGAGCGGGGTCTCGGGAACCGTGTGGGGGTGATTCTCGCGCGGGTCGTGCTGGGAGTCAAGGGCGTCGGCGGTTTCTGACGGGCCGTCTGGTCTGGGCGACGCGGCCCTTCTGGCGTTGCCGACGGTGCTGGGTATGTTGCGGATCGTCAACATGGCGATAAGTGCAGTATTCCAAAGGGCTTGGGAGGCAGCGAGAGGCGGCGCGACGGCCGGTGTGTTGACGACCGTCAACATGAGGCATGCGGCCGGCGACGGGCGGCCCGGTCTTCACCCGCCGAGTGATCGCTGCATGTGTTGTCAGTGCAAGGAGTTGTGCTTTGTGGAGAAAAGCCGCCGCCGGCCGTCTCCGTTGGCACGGTATTCGCATTCATCCAAAATGGTTCCCATGCCGGATGGATACTTTCGGAGTGACTAGGATGCGATGCCGCCACCCTGTTGTGTTGAGTGTTGTCTTGCTAGTGGTTCTCGCCGGGGCTGCGTCGGCGGGGCTGTACCAGAGCGTGGTCCTGTCGGACAGCCCGGAGGGCTACTGGCGGCTCGGCGACGCCGGCGCCACGGCCATGGACGCGACGGGCAACGGGCACGCCGGGACGTACCTCAACGGCGTGGCCCAGGGCCAAGCCGGCGCGCTCGTGGGCGACCCCGACGGCGCCGCGGGCTTCAACGGCTCCAACCACAAAGTGGACATCCCGCACTCGATCGACCTGAATCCCCCGTCCTTCAGCTTCGAGTGCTGGGCGCAGGTGGCGCCAGGCAGCGGGTCTGGCCATCGCTCGCCCATGACCTCGCGGTCGAACTCGCCCCAGCAGGGATACATCTTCTACGCCCAGGGCGGGCGGTGGCAGTTCTGGACCGGCCCCGGCTGGCACAATCTGCCTGGCCCGGCAGGCTCGGTGGTCGAGGGCGAGTGGGCGCACCTGGTGGGCACCTACGACGCAACCACGCAAGAGAAGAAGCTGTACGTGAACGGGCAGCTCGCAGGGATGGCGACGGGCGTGACCGCCAATGCGAACACGTCGATGCCCCTGCGCATCGGCGGCGGCGCGACGGAGGGGGCAGGCGCCTACTTCTTCCGCGGCGACATCGACGAGGCGGCCGTCTATAGCGGCACCCTCACCGATCACCAGATTCGCCGCCACTACAACGCCGCCCATGCGACCGAGGCGGTCTTCCACGACTTCGCGAACCCCGGCGGCGTCGGCCTCGGCCCCGACGCCAGCCAGTTGGTCTTCGCCGGCCGCACCGGTGCGTCGCCCACCCCGACCAACCCCGACGGCACCCTCGTCCTCGGCGGCAGCGGCACCGGGGGCATGGTCTACACCAGCGGCCTCCCCGGCATCCTGTTCACCGAGCCGCTTATCATCGAGACCGAGGCGCAGTACGTCGGTGGGGCGCCGGACACCTCGAACTCGTACATGGGCCTCAAAGCCCTCCACCTGATGGGCACGGACTCGACCGGCACCGCCCGCCGCGGCGGCCTCTGGGCGCAGTTCCGCCCCTACACGAGCGGTTCTGCGCACATGCGGATCGGCTTCCAGAGCGCGGCCACCAGCGGCAGCGAGCTCTGGTTCGACAGCGCCGCGTCCGCGACCGTCAGCGGCTTCGCCGACGCCAATGCGCCCTTCACCATGCAGCTCCTCATCGAGGGCCTCGAGGACGACGACGCCATCGTTTTCAGGGCCCTCCAGTCCGCCTGGAGCGGGGAGCTTGCGACCACGATCGGCGGCTACCGCAACGCCCTGCCTGCCGGGCAGATCCGCGACACCTTCGACGTCGTGCTCTCCGAACTCCGCGCCGACCCGTCGCTCATGAACTACGGCTTCATCAGCACCTCGTCTGCCACCGACGCCTACGACTACCTCGACGCCTACTACTATTCGCCCGAGCCCGCCACCCTCGCCATCGTCGGCGCAGGGCT
>CAZDNN010000590.1:0-1407 GCA_964506385.1 uncultured Planctomycetota bacterium | reverse complement strand
TGGCCCTGGCGCTCTGCCTCGCCGCGCCCGGCGGCTGGGCGGCGCCCTACGACGCGCTCGTGCTGGGCGACAGCCCCTACGCCTACTGGCGGCTCGGCGAGCTGGCCGGCACGACGGCCGTGAACGCCGCGCCCAGCGGCCCCGCGCTCGACGGGGACTACGGCCGTTTCGTGCCGGGGGACCGCCTGCCTGTGCTCGGGGCGCCGGGCGTGCCCGGCTCCGGCATGGGCGGAGACACCTCCGTCGATTTCGTCCCCAACAGCCAGGTCTACGTGGCCGACCCGGTCCATCCGACGGCGTACAGCCTCGAGGCCTGGGTGCGCCCCGACCCTGGCGCCACCGCGGGCCGCGGCATCATCGTGCGCACGGCCGGCAACCCGTATACCACATGGTCCCACGAGCTGCGGGTTGACCCGAACGGCAAGTTCGAGCACTACACCTTCGACGGCGCGGCCCGCTATGTGTGGAGTGCCGACGCTGCGCAACCGGGGCAATGGTATCACGTGGTGGGCACGGCGGCGAACGGCGGCGGGATGAAGCTCTACGTCGACGGCCAGGAGGCGGCGTCGTGGGCCGGCCCCGTCGGGACGCTGTGGACGGGCGGCAACCAGTGGCGCCTCGGCGCGCCCTCGGGCAACGGCACGATTCATCCCGGCGGGATCGGCTTCTGGGACGGCCAGATCGACGAGGTCGCCCTCTACCACCACGAGCTCACGCCCCAGCAGGTGGCCAACCACTATAACCTCGGCGTCTCGGAGAGCCCGAACGCCGTGGACATGTCGGGCACTGTCTACTACGCGGTGGGCCTCGGCGACACGGCGGACCGCGTGGTGAAGGGCAAGTGGTTCGAGGGCGACAACGACGGCGATCCCGCGCCCGTCGGCTACAGCGTGGTCGCGCCCAACGCCTGGGCGAGCGGGTGGGGCACCCTCGGCGTCACCGAGCCCAACCTCGCGCCCATCACCGACTCCATGCGCTACAACCTGAGCTCTCCCGTGGACATCACGCTCCGCCACCTGCCGCCCGGCGAGGAGGTGCAGGTGCAGCTCTTCCTGAGCGAGGGCTTCCACGACTCGAGCCGCCGCATCGCCGACGTCATCGTCCAGGGCGAGAAGAAGTACGCAAGCGTGGACCCCTGGACGCTGTGGGGCTACAAGACCCCCGGCCTGCTGGCCACGACCGGCATCGTCGCTGCGGACGGGACGCTGAACGTGCAGATCGCTCCGACGCCTGGCGCGCCCGACCCGAATCCTGCGCTCAGCGCCATCGTGGTCTCATCGCCCGGCGCCAGGCGGGTGCTCAGCGCGACCGGATTGGCGGTCGGTGCCGGGCCAAAACAGCCGTAGCAGCCGCGTCGGTGGCGCGGGCAGAGCGCGCCACAGCCGGCCAGGGTGACCGGCCCGAGGC